>JAQUUS010000067.1 GCA_028693775.1 Alphaproteobacteria bacterium
GATAATTTTAGCTATCGTAAGAAAGCAAACTGCTTACAGGGATATTCAAACGCGACCTCCCATTGAGAAACCCGAGTTCAATAACGAACGCCGCGTGTACAACATCGAGTCCAACCTGCCCCGCCAGACCGATTGCCGCCTCGGCAGTTCCGCCGGTCGCGAGCAAATCGTCGCACAAAACAGCCTTTGCCCCGCTATTGACGATACCGTCCTGCATTTCCAACGTATCCTGGCCGTACTCAAGCGAATAAGACCGCGAAACAACCTTTCCCGGGAGCTTTCCTTTCTTCCTGACCATAAGGAAGCCAATTCCCATGCAGGAAGCAAGGGCAGAACTGACCAAAAACCCTCGAGATTCGATGCCGATAAGCACATCCGGCTTATGAGGTTCGATCATGGAAGCAAGGCGCTCGACAGTTTCTTTCCAGGCCTGTCCATTAGCGATCAAAGTGCCGACGTCATAAAAGAGTATGCCGGGTTTCGGATAATCCGGAACCGTACGAATATGCTTTTTAAGATCGAGCACCGCAGCCCCCGTTAACTGTTTTCTAACCGGAAATTAGCGTATACTGTATTCTCTGTGTCCGCAAACATGTTTTTGCGCGCAGCACCGATCACCACAAGGACAGAAGAATGCCTTCAACACTCTCCCAAGCCGACGTCGCAAGACTGCTCGAAGAAAAATCTCCGACCGTCCGAGCCCAGTTGGCAACCAAGATTGGGGTAGAAATCGACAATCCGGGACTGAACGCAAAAGAAACGGAGCTTGCGCAAGACATCGTGCGCATCATGGCCAAGGACGTTGAAGAAAGCGTCCGTATCGCCCTGTCGCAAAATCTAAGAAATTCTGAAAAACTGCCGCACGACGTTGCGGTGAAGCTTGCGAACGACATCGAAAGCGTAGCGCTGCCCATCCTCGAAAGCTCCAAAGTCCTGACGGACATCGACCTTGTGGAAATTGTGCGCGCCGGACCGCCGGGCAAACAGGAAATTGTCGCGGGCCGCGTAGACGTATCCGAAACGGTCTCGGCAGCGATCGTCGACACGGGCGGCGAAAAAGCCGTCGCAAAGCTGATGGACAATTCAACGGCCCAGATCAGCGAAAACAGCCTCAACAAAGCCGTCGACCGCTTCTCGAAAAACGAAGCCGTCAAAGAGAAAATCGTCAAGCGCCCCATCCTGCCCCCCGCAATCACGGAACGCCTCGTAACGATGGTGGCGGACAACATGCGAGACTACCTTGTCTCGCATCATCAAGTCTCGCCGTCGATTGCGTCGGACATCATCCTGCAAAGCCGCGAACGAACGGTCGTCGGCCTGACCGGCAAGTCGAGCATCGAAGAGCTTGAAAAGATGATCGTGCAGATGCACTCCAACAAGCGACTGACACCGTCGCTGATCATCCGGGCGCTGTGCATGGGAGACATATCGTTTTTCGAAGTCTCGATAGCGATCATGGCAAACGTCCCGCTGGTGAACGCGCGCATCCTGATCCACGATGCGGGCCAGCTTGGACTGAAATCTCTGTACGAGCGGGCAGAAATGCCTAAAGACCTGCTCCCGGTAGTTCGCTGCGCCATCGACGTCCTTCACGAAACCCATATGGACGACAATGACGGCGCGCGCGAACGCTATCGCGCAAGGGTCATCGAGCGGATCCTGACCAAATACGAAGACATGGACACGGAAAACGTGGACTATCTGCTGAAAAAGCTTGGAGATATCATCAAGCCCGCCATCTGAAATCCGTGGCGCAAAAGTGTTGCATTTAAGCGCAGCTGCATCAGCTTGTGAGCGAGCAACCACAACCTATTGATACAATATCATTTTCCTAAAACGCGAATCGTTGCAATGCTGCAACAATGTTGCCGTTTTACAACTTGCCCAAAAACAGCCGCTGAACGCTCACATCGTCGGTCAGCTCGGGATGGAAAGTCGCCGCCAAATGCATCCCCTGCTCGACCAGAACCGGATCGCCGTTATAAGCGACCAGAACCCTACCCCCCTGCCCGACCTTGCGAATAACAGGGGCGCGAATAAAAACGGCCTCGACCTTCTCCGCGCCGGTCCTGCGAATAAATTCTTCTTCGGGAACAAGCGAGCAAATCCGGCTTTCGTTCTGGCGTCCATAAGCGTTGCGCTCAACAGAAATAGCCATAGCCCCCAAACTTTCCTGAGAAGGATTGCAAACCTTCTCAGCCAGCAAAATGGCGCCCGCGCAAGTCCCGAAAATGGGTTTGGTTTCCGAAAAGCGGCGCAAAGCATCCATCATGCCGCCGTAATGCAAAAGCTTGAGCATCGTCGTGCTCTCGCCGCCGGGAATAACAAGACCGCCCACATCCCCGAGTTCGTCCGCATTGCGAACAAGCCGCGTATTGGCCCCCGCCCGAACCAAAGCCGCCTCGTGCGCCGCAAAATCGCCCTGCAAGGCAAGAACGCCGACCATTTTCATCCTACCAGCCGCGCGTCGAAAGAAGCTCGGATTCCGGAAGCTTGGACACATCCAATCCCGGCATGGCGTCGCCAAGCGAGCGGCTTGCCTCAAGAAGCTTGGCCGGATCGTCGAAATTCTTAGCGGCCTGAACGATCGCAACGGCGCGAGCCTGCGGATCTGAAGATTTGAAAATGCCCGACCCCACAAACACAGCCTGCGCACCGAGTTGCATAACGAGCGCAGCATCCGCAGGCGTCGCAATGCCGCCCGCCGAAAAATTGGGAACCGGAAGTGCCCCATGCTCCGCCACCCATTCAACAAGCTCCAAAGGAGCCTGAAGCTGCTTGGCCTCGTGATAAAGCTCTTCCTTGCCAACGGTGGTCAACCGCTTCATGTCGCGAACGATGGCGCGCATATGCCGAACGGCCTCGACAACGTTCCCCGACCCTGCCTCGCCTTTCGTACGGATCATGGCCGCGCCTTCGCCGATCCGGCGCAAAGCCTCGCCGAGATTGCGCGCGCCGCAAACGAACGGGGTCTTGAACACAATCTTGTCGATATGGTTTTCCTCGTCAGCCGGAGTCAAAACCTCGCTTTCGTCGATGTAGTCAACGTCAAGCGCCTCCAAAATCCGCGCTTCGGTAAAATGCCCGATCCGCGCCTTGGCCATGACAGGAATTGAAACCGTCTTCATAATGTCTTCGATGACCTTGATATTGGCCATGCGAGCGACGCCGCCTTCCTTGCGAATATCGGAAGGCACGCGTTCCAGAGCCATGACGGCAACAGCGCCCGCAGCCTCGGCGATTTTGGCCTGCTCGACATTCGTAACGTCCATAATGACGCCGCCCTTGAGCATTTCGGCCAGGCCGACCTTGAGACGAAACTCTTCGCCGTTGAGATGAAACATATCGGATATCCTTCGAAAGAAGCTGCAAAGAACCGACTATAAAGCGTCGCGAGGGCACCGCAAGGCCCTGCGACAAATAGAAATTTTATTATAATCCCAAAATTATTTGGTCGTTTTGCTTCGCGTGCTTTTGGGAGAGGAAGAGCTTTTCGCCGTCGATTTCTTCGACTTTTTAGTCTTAACGACCGCCTTGGCCTTCGAAGCTGTCTTCTTAACGGAAGCCTTCGCCTTGGATTTGGAGGTTTTTTTAGCCACGGGCTTCTTAATGGTCTTCTTGACTGCCTGAAGGTCCGGAAGCCCGCAAGCCTTGTTAATCGCGCGATAGGCTCCCGAAGACCCGCCAAGCGAGAACTCGTCCGAAATAGTCGAAACGCGGCTCTGAACGGGAATGGCAATAACCTTGGCGGTCGAGCCGTTTCGAATGGCGGCGGTAATTTTGTGATCCGTAATGGTATCGCGAGCCCAGGCGGTATCGCGGGCAGAGAAAAGATCGAAAACATCCTGCCCGATCCGGACCGTCACGCTATGAGAGGAATCGAGATCGATCCCCGCGCCATAACTGAAAACGTCCGTACTGCCCTCGACAGGCCTGTGAGTAACCATAAGGTATTTGACGCGAGGCTTTTTCTTTTTGGTTTTAATGACCTTCATGGAGGTCATGTAACAAACAGTCTGGCCGCCTTCTTCGTAAGCATAAGCGCGCCATGCGCCGAACGTCCCGAGATTTCTTTCTTTATGGCTTTTCGCCGGAGCCGCCCAAGAAGGCGCACATAAAGCGGGAAGGCAAAGAAGAGCCAGAAAAGGAAAGATGAGCAGTCTCATTGCTGCGTTTCCTCCGTTTCTATGACAGGAGCGTCCCCAACGGCAGAATCGCCCTGTCGGTTAAAAGATACGTCCTCGTCCTTATCGGAAACGAGGGCCTCGTCTGCAGGAGGTCCTTTTGCCGGAGCATCCCGGCTGGAGCGCTGCGTCGCACCGTTGTTTATAAGAGGATTAAGAATGGGGGCCAAGGCTTTCAGCATCTGGGCCGATAAAGCGCTGGTAAACATATAATCCCCCGCGTCCTCGCCTGCAACATGCGCGGTAATTGTGCCAAAAAAACGGTCGCCGATATAAAAAACGAAAGTTCCCGTACGATTGACGACGCGCGAAGAAATAAGCTGTCCGCCCGCACCGAATTCGTCATAGCGATGATCGCCGGTCCCGGTTTTGCCGCCGACAGGAATAACCTTGCCCTGCAGATCCTTATAAACGTCCTTCAACCGCTGCGCCGTGCCATTCGAAACGACCTCGGCCATAACGGCCTTCATAACGCGCGCAACATCGGGCGAAAGAACCTGCTGCGGCGCGCGATCGCCGTCAAAAACCAAATGGGTCTCATAAGGCGTCCCCGTCCCGAATTCGAGTCCCTCGAACCGCTGCACAGGAAGTTTTTTACCGTCGTTCAAAATAATGCCGGCAAGTTCCGCAAGAGCGCCGGGTCTGTCCGCCGAGCTTCCGATAGACGTGGCAAGGCTCGGCACAAGGCGATCGAACGGATACCCGAGCCTCTTCCAGCGCTTGTGAATATGAGCGAAGGCATCCTCTTCGAGAATAATGCGTATCCGCGTGTTCTGAGCATGGGGCCCCGAATTGTAAAGCCACGCATAGCTGTCGATGCGCACATCCTTGCTGGCCTGCATCAGCTCGCGATAGGTAGCGCCGGGCTTCGAGCTCCAATAAGTCAAAAGCCACAATTCCATCGGATTGACGCCCGCCAAATAAGCGCGATCCGCGAGCGAATATTTGCCCGGAGCATGGGAGTCAAAAAGCTTGCGCAACCTCTGCTCTGCAACGACAGCCGGAGCCATGCGTTCTTTCATAAACGCCGCATAGTCCTCAAACCCGGCCTGCGGAAAAAGGGAGCGGAACAAAGCCGTCCGGGCCGTTGCGCCCTTGTGCGCATGAGAAACGATCCGGCCGAGCCGCTCCGCCTGCGAAAGCTTTTCCAGTTCCGAAATATAGCGCCCAAGAAAAACGCGCCCCTCCTGATCGGCAAAGCGTTCCAGATAATCCCTGCGCGCGGGATTTTCGTCGTCATAAAGAAGCTCATCCTTGGTCCTTGGCTCCTGAGCGACGGTATAATTGACAATATCGCGCATAAGCCTGACAAACACGAGATTAACCGAATGCCGGAAAGCCTCGCGAAGGTCCATAACGCGCGAATCCTCCTCGCGCTCGAAATTATGAAAAGTATGTTCGCCGCCGCCCGTAAAAAAGACCTCAGCCGGGCTGGCCGAATAGCGCCGTTCCAGCGAAGCGCGAAGGGTCTCCTCAAGCGTCGCCTTCGGATGAGCCTCAAGATGCTCCAAAATCCACCCGGACAAAACATCCGGAACGTCTTCGCCCAAATCCTGCAAATCCTCCGGATCGAGCCCGGCATAACGGCGATGAAGCTCCGAAATGATTTCAAGATAAGTCACAAGCGTCCGAAGCTTGGCCGTGGACCCCAGATCGAGCTTCATCCCTTCGTTCATGTCGAAAGGAGCGCTCACGTTATCCGCCTGAAGCCGAAGCAAATTTCCGGCATCCCCGCGCTCATAAAGAACGACGCTCCACTTGATCTTGGAGGGATCGTTGCCCGAAGACAAAAGACGGTGCCCATAAAGCCCGTTCGCCTTGAGAAAATCCTTGTCGCCCATCTTTTTAAGAAACTCGACAAGTTTTTGCTGAGCGCCGCTATCGAGCGTCGTCTTGCCCGCAAGATCGAGCCTGTCGAGTTCATAAAGTTTCTTGAGCCCAAGCAAAGACATCAAATGAGCGCGAAAAGCGTTGACGGCCTTCTGTTCGATATAAGCAGGCTCCGGAAGCGCCGGAGCGGCCTGCAAAAAATTGAGCCTTGCAGCCTTTGCGGCATCCCTGAGCTCGCCGGAGATCACGCGCGCCCCGCAAAGCCGGTCGAGCGACGCATCGATCAGCTCATCCAAAGCCTTCCTGTTCGCCTGCAAATAATAGCTCGGCCTGCGCTGGGCAAGAATAAGTCCGAGCGTCGAGCGATACGCAAACGCCTTGGCCCCAAGACCGGCCGAAGACCTTTCGTCCGCATTCATGGCCGCCGAAGCTTCCTTGAGATCCAGCCCGAACCAGGCCCACAAAGCGTCGCCGATACTATTGATTTCTCCAAACCCCGGCCGCGCCAGAAGCGGCGTATTGTTGAGATAATCAAGAACGATCTTCTTCCGCGCCTCGCGCGTATCCGGCCCGTCGAGATAAACGCGCAAGGACGCCGAAACAATCTGCTTCAGTTTTTCGGCCGCACTTCCTGTCTTGCCTTCTGGCGAAAACCGGAACTTTTCGATCTGCGTCGCCAAAGTGCTCCCGCCGCCCGAATTTCCCCCGGCCCTGAAAGGCCCCGCAAGGCGTCCGAGAACGGCGGCGAACAAGCGATCCCATTCGATAACGGGGTTGTGCGTCGGCAACGAACTTTCCATAAGCTCGCGATTTTCGATAAACAGAAGCGTATCGACGAGCAGCGGAGGAATATCGTCGAATTTCTCATAAACATGGTTGGGATACGAAGCGTCATAAATCTTCCCGCTCGCAGAATCGAAAAGCGTCAGCCCCGCCGCCGTCTTCGGCCTGTAAATCGGATAAAGCCCCTTGCGCACAAGCTTTCCATAACCCGCCGAAGCGCGGGCCTGCGCCGTCACGGAGAAATCCTCCGCCGCAAGATTTTTGATATAGAACGGAATATAGCTATACCCGAGCCGTTCGTTGTAAGGCCCTGTCTTGGGAAAAAACATGCCCCGATTGGCCCCCGGCTGCGTCTCGAACGAAACGCGCGCGCCGTATTCCGAAAACAGCCGCGCCTGCAAAGCCGACGTTTCCATCTCGTCGGCAGCAAAAGCGATCCCCAAGGCAAGAAGAACGCCCAAAACGGCAAAAGGAACGAAAGCGAAGCTGCGCCGCACAGGCTCAGGTTTCTTTTTCCGGCGCGGATGTTTTTTCGAAACCCGTTGTTTGGTCCGTCGCGCTCGTCCGGCCACGCCTAATCCCCCAGAATCTCGCGCACCTTGCCCGCGAGCTCGGCTCTAGGAACTTCGATTTGCGTCTTGGCGGCCATATTCTTGACGACCACAACGCCCTTCTCCTGTTCGTTGCCCCCCAAAAGAAGCACAACCGGCACGCCGGTCTTGTCGGCATATTTGATCTGCTTGTCGAGCTTGGCGGGCTCCAGCCAGTTTTCGACGCGAAGCCCCTCCGCGCGCAATTCGGTGG
>JAQUUS010000068.1 GCA_028693775.1 Alphaproteobacteria bacterium
TTCCACAACTATTACCAGAGTCACAATTAATACACACTGTATTGGCATCAACTACGTCTTTTACAATTATCATCTTAGTTTCCTCATTACGTTCATTATAATTTTTTGCAAAAAATGTCAAGACCATCACATACCCGAAATGCGAGCCGACGTATTGGTCCTTGTGCTTCGCCAGCATGATCCCAAGCGTCAGGGAAGCGGCCGCGAGCCGAAAGTTCGGATAGATATCGATACGATGGATCACATCGGGAAAATCAGTCCCGAAAATTTCCGAAAGCTGCGGGAGATCGGAAAACCACCCGGTTTCAGCAGGCGTTGAGACGGCAGGGGCCTTGACCGAGAACGCATGATACTGTCGCCCTGTGCAAAACGTATCGGAAATCCGCGTTACGATATGGGAGTCCTCGAGCGTGCCGTTGAGAATAAAAGGCTTGTTCTCATCGAACCGCTCAAGATAAACCTCTGCGTATTCCGTGACATGCGGAAAGTCAGCCTTGGCTTTCCCATTTCCGTTGCATACTGCCGCCCAGGCCTCATTCTGGCCCATATTACTGTCGAGGTTTTGGGTCCTGTAGGGGGCGATTTTTTTGGCCTGCTCCAGCCCGCCGAGGTACTGAATATCCTTGTCGTAAGCCTCGATGAACGAAGGATCTTCACCGATTTTGCAGTTGGTGAAAAAGGCATGCCATGTTTCTTCGTGAAAAATGTATTTCACGCTTCCCGTATCCAGCTGGGAGGATTCTCCCACAAGGACATGATAGGGCGTCGCATAGAATTTTTCCGGAACGGCGGCCAGATTGTCGGAAAGATAATAGGTGCCATGATGCTGGTTGATGTAGAGCAGCCTGTCCGGAAAAACCTTGCCGAAAACATGAGAGGGCATGGTGCCTGTCTGGCTCTGGTATTCGCCGATGGAAATACGAGCTCCTGTTTCTTGCAGGAAGTCCCTGACGATTTCCGGTTTTTCCATGTAGGCGTCGGCGGCTGCCTGACAAAATTCTACGCTGGGGTTGCCGTGGAGTTCGACGCCGTCGACTCTCGGCCGTGGATGCATCAAGAGATCCGCGGCGCCGTATGTGAGCCGCATGCCTTGTTCGACCAAAACGGTGCCGCATGTGAAGACGGCTGCCGGGGCAAAAGCCTTTTTGAGCCTTCTTGCGGCGTTGCGCGGGACTTTTTTAATTTTGTCCGGTAGCGACTTTATCCTGCCGTTTTCTTTTTTGAGGAAGAGGGCTTGCATGGCGAATAGGGGTTTAGAAAAATATCGTTTCTAATATCTGCCCAATATACGCCCAAAAGGCCTGTTTCTTTATATTTTCATGATGGTTTGAGCGTTTCTTGCCGCTTTGGCCTGCGTTTTAACCATGGGAGCCTTTGAGAAGACGGATAATCCCGCCGCGAAGCCTCATCCGGACCAAGCGATCCGCAGTCGGCCCAACACGGAGGAGCGGCTTAGTAAAGTCCGCCCGTTCCCGTGGTCGCGGGAGCAGGAACGGGAGCCGGTGTGGGCGCAGGGCCCGGAAGCGGCATGGGCGCGGGAGGCAAAGCCTCTGTTCCCGTGTCGTTTCCTTCCGTCCCGGCCTCAACGCCAGGCAGGTTCGGTGCCGTCAACATGCCTCCGGCGTCTTCGCCGAGGATGGGTCGGATCTGGCTTTCCTGCGGCTCCGTTCCCGGAATAAAAGCTTCCCAAATGGCCTCTTTGTCGGAAGGCGGCGCAAGGGTTTCGGTCCGAGGATTGACCCGGACCATGCGCAAGCCGGGCGGAACGCGGAACGGAATGGGATCCTTGTCCTTGATGGCCTCAAGAATGAAAGAGCGGAAAATGGGGATCGCAACGCTCGACCCGGTTTCGCGCGACCCCAGCGGAACGGGATTGTCGAAGCCGACATAAACGCCGCAAACGAGATCGGGCGTAAAGCCGATAAACCATGCATCCTTGCTGTCGTTGGTGGTTCCTGTTTTTCCCGCGAGCGGAAAATCGATATCGCGCAGCCTCACGGCGGTTCCGCGCTTGACGACGCCCTGAAGGATGTTGACCATCTGATAGGCCGTGCGCGGATCTTCGATCTGTTCGCGCGTATCGGGCAAATCGGGCGGCCTCAGCTCGAGGGTCCAGCCTTCGGACTGGCAGCCCTGACAGATGCGGCTGTCGGCGCGCCAGATGGTCTTTCCGTCGCGATCCTGAACGCGGTCGATGAGGGTCGGAACGATTTTCTTGCCGCCGTTGACGATCATGCCGTAGGCGGTCACCATGCGCAAAGGCGTGGTTTCCTTTGCGCCCAGCGAGAACGAAAGCAGTTCGGGCATTTCGTCCGCAATGCCGAATTTCTTGGCGTATTCGACAACCGTCGGCATGCCGATGGCGTTGGCGAGGCGAACGGTCATGACGTTTTGGGATTTTTCGACGCCCTGACGAAGCGGCAGCGGACCGAAATCCTCCCCGCCGTAATTTTCGGGACGCCACAGAGGCAGGCCCGGACCCTGCTCATAATCGGTGGGCGAGTCGGAAATGAGGCTGGCGGGCGTAAAGCCCTTGTCGAGCCCCGCCATGTAAATAAAGGGCTTGAACGAAGACCCCGGCTGGCGCATGGCCTGCGTTGCGCGGTTAAACTGGCTGATTTTTGTGCTGAAGCCGCCGTTCATGGCGAAGACGCGCCCCGTATGCGGATCGAGCGCGACGATGGCGCCCTGAACGGTCGGAATCTGCCTGAGCGTAAACGTTCTCTCCGGATAAGGCTTGTCCTTTGCATCGAGCGTCACGGGCTCGACCATAATGACGTCGCCGACGTTCAAAACGTCGGAGGGTTTATGAATGGCCGGCCCGAATTTTTCGTTGGCGAGTTCCTTGCGAGCCCAGCTGATCTCCTCCCATGGAATGCGGCCCTTGGCGTCGTCCGCAAACCCGATAAGAACTTCCTTGGGCTTGAGGGTCAGCACAATGGCCATCTGCCATCCGTCCGAGCCCGGAGGAATGGGAACGCCCTTCAGCTGCTTTTGCCAATCGTTGAGATCGGTCAAATGAGCGACGGGCCCGCGCCATCCGCGATTGCGGCGATCGAAGGCGATAAGTCCGTCATGCAAGGCCTTCGATGCTGCGGCCTGAAGGCGCGGATCGAGGCTGGTCTTGACGGCGAGGCCGCCCTCCAGAACCAGCTCTTCGCCGAATTTTTCGACGAGCTGGCGGCGGACTTCCTCTGCGAAATAATCCGCAGTCACGCTTTCCTTTGCGCCGCGCGTCCTCGTTTCCAAAGGCTCCTTTTTGGCGAGCTCGGCTTCTTCCCTTGTGATCCTGCCGTTTTCGGCCATGCGTCCCAAAACCCAGTTGCGGCGGGCGACGGCGGCGGCATGGTCGCGCACGGGGTTATAGTTGTTCGGAGCCTTCGGCAGGGCGGCAAGGTATGCGGCCTCGGGCAGCGTCAGCTCGTCGAGCGATTTGTTGAAATAATTGAGAGCGGCAGCGGCGATGCCATAAGAGCGGTTGCCCAAAAAGATTTCGTTGAGATAAATTTCGAGAATGCGCTGCTTGGTCAGGGCCTTTTCGAGCTTCATGGCCAGAATGGCCTCGCGGATTTTGCGCGAAATGGAAATCTCGTTTGTCAGCAGCATGTTTTTGGCGACCTGCTGGGTGATGGTCGACGCGCCCATGGGATGGCGTTCGCGGCCGACGTTTTGCAGATTGACCAAAGCGGCGCGAAGGATGCCCAGATAATCGATGCCGTTATGCTGAAAGAACTCCGAATCCTCAGCCGAAAGAAAAGCGTCGACAACCTTTTTGGGGATCGCATCGATAGGAACGAACAACCGTTGTTCCGAAGCGACTACAGCCATCATGCGCCCGTCGTCGGCATAAATGCGGCTCAAAGTGGGGGGCTGGTAATCCTTGAGGTAGGTGTATTCGGGCAAATTCTTGTTGTAGTGGTTAAACACGGCAACGGCGGCGGCGGCGGAAATGACGGCGCCCAGCAACATCAACGATAAAAGAGCGGAAAGAAGACGCATGGATGTGTTTGTCCCGAAAATTGATTTTTTGTTGTAGCGCGCTTCGCGAGCGGAGGAAACAGCCTAATACTCCGAGAGATATCAGGGCAGTAGCCGAAAATAGCGGCAAAATTTTGATCCGCAGCGTTGTTTTTAAAGGCTAAGCCGCGCTTCGTTCACATCCGGCAGGTCGTTTTCGAGAAGAACGACGTCGCCGGGGCCAGTATTGGCGATGAGCCATTCCCGTGCGTCCCTGAAGCTTCCGGCCCGATGGATTTCCTTGTCCGGAGCCTTTGCGGAAAAGCTTTCCGCAAAGCCGGGAATGCGATCCGGCCTGACGACGAAAAGGATGTCGGCCTTCGCGGCTGCCTTTTCGCCCAAAGCCCTGTGAACGTCCTCATGCTTGTCGCCGAGTTCGAGAATGCCGGGCGTAACGAGGATCTTGCGTCCGCCCGTATCCTTGCCGATGAGCTCCAGAAAATCGAGCGCAGCCTCAAACCCGCGCGGGTTCGAATTGTAAGCGTCGTCGATATAAACGGGCGCGCCCTTTTGCCGCCGAACTTCGAGCCTGTGGCTGATCTGCGGAACGGTGCGCAACGCGGCGGCGGCGCGTTCCGGCGGCACGCCGCAAGCGATGGCGGCCAAAAAAGCGAGCGCAAGGTTGTCGGCATGGACCGCGCCGAAAAGCGGCGCAAACAGGGAAAAGCTTTCTCCCTGCCATGTGACGCCGACCGTCAGCCCCGTGGCCGTTTGCTCTGCGTTTTTGACAACGAGGTCCGCATCGTCGCCATGGCCGCAAACCAGAAAGCGGCTGCGATTGTCCCGAACGAACGCGCGCGCATAATCCTGTTGCAGAACGCTTTCATGAACGATCATCTTTCCGTCCGGATTGGCCAGAACGGCTTCTGCAAGCTCGAACTTGGCGCGAGCCACCGTGTCGAGCGTCTTGAAGCGTTCGTAATGCGCCATGCCCAAAGCTGTCACAACGCCGATTTTCGGCGGGGTCAACCGGCAAAGTTTTTCGATGGACCCGCGTCCATAAGCCCCCATCTCGACGAGAAAATACCGAATGCCCGGCAAAAGGTTTTCGCGAATGCCGCGCGAAACGCCCATCAGCGTATTGACGCTCCCGGGCGTAAACAGGGTCGGCGCATTGAGCCCCAGAACATGGCCGAGAATATGCTTGATCGAGGTTTTCCCAAAAGAGCCCGTAATGCCGATCACCTGCGGATCGATGCGGGCCAAAACGGCTTTTGCCTCGGCCATAATCTTGTTCTGGATATGTGTTTCGAGGGGCGAAAGAGCGAGAGTGGCCGCCGCGATGGCCGCCGGGATCGCCTGAACGGCAACGACCCATGCCAAAACGCTTCCCGTTTTCGAAAGAGCCAACCCGAGAACGAAGGCGAACGCCAGCGCCAGCGCAAAAATGCGAAAGGCGCGTTTTGTCATGACGAGTTTTTTCTTGGCGACCTTGCGTGGATCGTTTTCAAAAAGGCTTGTCAGAATGAACAGAAAAGACAAAACGAGATCCGTCTCAAGCGACGGAAAAAGAGGCCGCGCCAAAAAAGCCGCGAGAATCCCGAGCGAAAGCTTTTTGTCGAACGAGCGCGTCTCGATAATCCATTTGAAGAAAGGCCCGGATTTATATTCTTCCTGCTGAAAGATGTGCAGATATTGAAGCAGCCGCCTGAAAACGAAATAGGCGTAAGAGGCCAAAACCAGAGGAAAAAAAGGAGATGTCATTTTAAACTGTCCATAAATTCGGAGAGCCGTTTGACGACGATATGTTTTCCGTCGCTCAGAACCGAAAGGTGGTCCTGTCCGGGCAGGATGAAAAAGCGCGATCCCGGAATCAACTTGTTGAGACGAGCGCCGATTTCCGGTGGCGTATCGACATCGTTTTCGCCGTAAAGCAAATAGGCGGGGCATCTGACGGCGCGGGCTTTTTCCGAAAGATCCTCCGCGATAACGCGCATGAAGATGGGGCGCAAAGCTCCCGCCGATTTATAATCGGGGCTGCCGAATTTGGCGCGGAGCGCATCGATGTTTCCATGCAAGGCCAGAACGACATGCTTGAGCGCCTTGAAGACAAGAATGCGGCTGCCGACATAAATGCGATTAACGAGGCTGCGCCTTCTGCGAAGCCCCGCAGCGCTGACGAAAAAAAGCCCGTCGATCAATTCCGGATACTTCGCGGCGATTTGCAGGCCGACCCTGCATCCGAAAGAATGGCCGACATAAACGATTTTTTCGATCGAGCGAAAAGGGCGGATCGCCTCTGCCAGAGCATCGGCATACTGCTCAGTTCCCCAATCGGACGGCGGCATCGCAGCCTGCCCGAAGCCGGGAAAATCGACAAGCATATGAGCGGCCCGCTGGGACAAAGCTTCCGCGAGGGGCTTGAAAACGTTTCTGTTGTGTCCCCAGCCGTGCGCCCAAACGACAAGGCAGGGAGCCTTTTCGGGATCCCGTCCCGTGAGTTCGAAAAAGACCGGCGTCCGTTCTACCATTTTACCTCGGCTGTTCCGGCGAAGGGACATACCCATACCATGCGGCATTTGTCCCGAGCGGCCGTTTCAGGATTTGCGAATGCAGAATATACATCTGATCCCCGAAATCGAAATGCCAAAACTCGGCGCTAAAATTCACAAAGCCTTCCTGATCCATGGCCCAATGCAAAAGGCGGCGGTTCAGAAGGCGCGGATCGTCCGCCTTGATTTCGCCCGAGCGGGCCTTGAGCTCGAGCGCATGGCTAAAAGCCATTTCGCCGGTTTCGTCGAACGCCGCGCCCATATCGAGAAGACGGCGCGATGAGCGTTTGCGCAGCGTAACGTCCACAGCGCCGCCGCAGGCATGCACGGGCCAAGTGTGCGGATCGCCGATATCGAACGCATGGGGGTTCGAAAAGAAAGAAAGCGCATGAGTCCTGATTTCTTCCCTCGAAGCGCCGGGCATATCCTGCTCGGTCTTTTTGACGAGAAAATCCCAAAGCCCCCTCTGGCATTCGATGGAGCGATAAGCGTCCCAAACGAAAAGCTCGACGTTATGCGGGCGCAAAAGCTCGTTCACGCGAGCGAGTTTTTCCGCAACGGTTTCGCGGGCCCATAAATGCTTGAGCGCGCCGGGAATTTTTTCAAAATAAGGGGCATTTTTGCCGTCTGTGCGGGCATAATAGCTTTTCCCGGCGATTTTATAATCAGAAAGCCGCACAAGAGGCTCTGCGGCGCGCGGACTTGTGAGATCGATAGGGATTTTTCGATAATCCGCTGTATTTGTGAGCGAGTCCGGAATAGATATAAAATATTCTAATTCGTGCGACATTGACATATTTCCTCGATAGCTCCATCCTGCGCGGCGGCATAAGCTTAGGTGAAAAAATGGAAGACACAAAATTGAAAATTCTGGTTCTTTTCGGCGGCAGATCCCCGGAAAGCGATGTCAGCATTATCACAGGGCTTCAAGCGATCAAAGCGCTGGATCCCGAAAAATACGATCCGATTCCCCTCTATATTGCGCAGGACGGCCAATGGTTTACGGGCGACGCGTTGCTGGAGCGGAGTTTCTACATTCCCGGTCCGGAAGGCCGTAAGCTTTTGACCCCCGTAACGCTCGATGTCAGC
>JAQUUS010000069.1 GCA_028693775.1 Alphaproteobacteria bacterium
AGCCGCGCCAGTCGAGGACGGCTTTGTCGGAGGTTTGGTCGACGGTGAGGGTTTTGCCGGAGGAGGAGATGGAGGCGGAGCCGGAGGAGACGGAGCCGCCTTCGGGGTTGGCGAAGGCAATGGCGGGACAAAGCCCGGCGGCCAGAAGCGCCAGTGCGGAGGCTCGGTACAGGAGTGTTTTGCGGATAGCCACAAATTCCTCAGGGATAACAATGAGATCTTGAGCCTAGGGCGGGAAGCTTAAAGATTGCTAAATGAAAAAATCAGGGGCTTTTCTTTCGACTGATTTTTCTGGAGATTTGAGATGCCGTTGTTCTTCCGAAGGGCCGTGTGTTGGATGATAAAATATATGTCAGGACAGATCTGAAAGGGCTTCCGCCCTTGCAGGTTTCGTGGAAAAGGGAAGCGTTGAAGCGGAACGTTTAAGTTCTCAAAAAACGGCCCGGTTCTTGCGGTTTACTTTTCTGTGTAGCTTTTTATAAGCTCTGAGAGTTTGGGGGCAATCGTTGGCGAGGCTCCGAGCTTGGCATAGTCAAAGACGGTGCGCTCGAGGGCGTCTGTCAACGCGGGATCCGCGCCGTTCTTCAGGAGCGTTTCGAAGAGGTCCGGCCTGCCGCTCGCTGCTGCTACCATCAATGGCGTTATGCCGTCTACGGGGTCGTGATTTCCGTTTTCGGACAAGTCGGGAAGCTTTTGCCTCATGTTTACGGGCGCGCCCGCTTTGATCATGCTTTCGAGAAGGGCGGGGGTTCCTTCGCCGCACGCCACGATGAAGGACGGTATGCCAAAGTTGTTCTTTTTTAGAGGGGAGATTCCTCGCGTTGCAAGATATTCGGCGACCTTGTTGTGCTTCGCCAGTATTGCCCGCATGATGGGCGGGTCTCCGCTCCCTCCGTCTTGTTCGTCCAGAGAGGCCCCGGCTTTTTCCAGCATTTGGATGATCTCGACGTCATCGCTTTCCTGCACGGCATGGCTTATGAGGTTGCATATCGAGTCTGCGGTGCAGTTGTTTGCTTTGAGTTGCGGACGGAAGGTTTTGTCGTTGAGCAGGGCTTTGGCCGTGTCGCTGTCTCCTTGCCGGATTGCGCTCCAGAGTTTTTCCTGCTTTTCGGCGCTGGGGGGCGTTGCTGCCGACGCTGCCGAATAATACAGGAGTCCAAATAGAACGGTGTGCAAGCACAGGCCCATAAGCAGGGCCGTCAGGCAATAGCGTACGGCGGGCTTTGGCTTCAGGACCGGCCAGCAATACCAGATCGTGGCCGAATATATGAGAAGCGTTATGAACGAGATGAAATGCCCGGTCAGGGGATATCCGGAATACAGGGAAAAGATTGCGCTCGGGACAAGTTGTCCCAGCCATGCGATGAGGCAAAGATAGACGCTTCGACGTTCAAGAAAAAACAGGCTTACGAAGGAGATGACATAGGCAAGCCTCAGGGTGAAGCGCAGGGCGCTTTGAGAGAATACGGAGACAAAATGTTCGCCGCTCAGTCCGAAGGTTTGTGCGTAGGATCTGATGTAGTCTTGATAATCGCCAAAGAGATAATCGACGAAACTTAGACAGAACAGGGCTGTTCCGACGGCGGCGAGAATGCGCGCCGCCAAGATCTTATTCTTTTCCGGTTGCATGGCGGGTGTCCGATTGAAACTTATTGGAACTGCAATATGCGGCTCCATAGATAAATAAAAAGTTATGTGCATTCGCCTGCGCCGGGATCTTCAGGTTTGGCCGACTTCTTTATTGTTTTAACCATGTTTGAAAGTATTTAACCAAGACTATGAGTCATGTGTAAATATATCAATTTGTTGCACGAATTCCTTTTATTTTCATGCGGGGTGTCTTTTGGTATATTTAACAAATTGAGTTTGCGCCCTATACGAGGGCGCGCCAAACGGCAGAGCATTTTTCAGGCGTTATGACGAAAAGCGATTGGCCTTTTTATTCTGCGGGCACAAAAACGGTTTATTCAAAAGTATGAGTTTTCAGTATGGCAAAACAATCCTTGAAGCGTTGGTTTAAAATTAGCGGCAGACACTATAGATATATGATTGCCGCGTTGCTCGATGAGACACAGCGGCAGGCAAAAGAAGTTCCGTCCAAAGACCTTCTTGCGGCAAGAAAATTTTTTTTCAGGCAGGCTATCGCTTGCGGCGCGGACGATCCTGTTCAGCTTGCCTCCGAAGTAGCTCCGCTCAATGTCGAGCAGCTCAAGATCGCGACGCGGGCTCTTCCTGACAAAAAAGCTGTCGGATATTCCGGAGAGGTTGTTTCTTTATCTTCGCAGCAGCGGAAGTTGTTTGCCGACGCCGCGCTGGAACGGCGCCATGTTTCTTACTTCGATACTGTTTTAGGAAAAGGGCGGCTTGATAAGGTTTATAGCTTTAAGGCAAAAGCGGACGCTGCGGGGAAGGGCAAGATCGATCGTTTCATCGTTCAATGGAATGAGCAGGCCAAAATCGAACATGCAAAGGCCAATGCGCCCGGACAGCCAAGAAGCAAGCAACACATTACCCGCCAGAAGATCAGGCGCAATCCAGACAAACCCGCCTATTTGCAGGTTTATGAGCCGGAAAGACGCGCGGACGGCTCGTTCTGCTGGGAGCCTGAAGAAACGGCGTGGAAAGACGGGCCGAAACTCGGCCGCTTTTTGCAAAAACAAAAAGAATGGGCTTTGTTCGAGGTTTTTCATCAAGAAACGGATTATGCAGAGCGGGGAGAAGGTTCTGAGAAAGTCAGAAATTACGTTACCGAAGAATTCGAGACGGGGGCTTTGCTTGCTTTTGCCGACCAGTTTCCGATTAACTGCGACGAAATAGATCCAGAAAATCTGGAGATCGTTCTTTCTGCCGATCCTCAGAAGCTCGGGGAAGTCTCGACCGGACAGCGCTGGCATTCGTGCATGGCGGTCGACTCATCGAATTTCAGGTTTGTTTTGGGAGATATTCTGGCCGGATCCATGGTCGCTTATCTTGTGTTCAGGGGCGATGTCGAAGCGCGATATCCTCTTATGCGCATGCTTGTGAAGCCGTTTCTCGCCGCAGGCAATTCGGACGACGACGTTCCCGTTCCTTTTCCCGTTTATGGGGGAGGCGGAGAGGGAAACAAGGTTACGCGCGAAGCTTTTTCGACGAGGATGATTGGCCTTCTTTCGGAGGCCTATGCAGGGAAAGACGGCGAATATTATTTGCATCCCCGCCTTTATGCCGATGGCCAGACGACAATTTTGAATTTGAGCAAGGAATGGGATCTGGAGAACCTTGAAAAAGCGATTGTGAAATTTCAGGACAGTGCTTTGCAGGAAAGCTTCGTTGAATACGTCAACAGCAAGAAAAAGACGCATTCCCTGATCCGGGAGCCGAATGACGACCCGGAAGGAGACGTTCGCTGGAGGACGAAGGAGATTTCGCGTCTTTTCGATCGGAATAACGATGAAACCGGCTTGCCTCGCCTTTATTTCCGTTCCGCGATGAAGTCCGTTATGTCCGCGCTTCCTCTCCCAGAGCAGATCCTTCGGGCCATGGATTGTCAGGTTCTGGTCGAACGGCAACAGGCTTTCGATGCCTTGCGATCGGGGGACCTTCCAAAATGGAATGAGATTACGGCGGCGTGGCCTCACGAGGATCGGTTCCGCGTTGCTCTTTGGGGGCTGACTATACCGGTGACATCGGAAAAAGTCCGGCAAGCCACGGCTCAGGCTTTTTCAAATGAAATGCTGCTTCGGCCTAAGGGCATTCTGCCCTATACGGCTGTGAACGATTGCGGTACTGCTGCGGTCGTTCGTGAGGATATTGTCTCCTTGTGTCCCGAATTGGCGAAAAGGATGGAGGAGGCGGCGTTTGCAAAAAACGCGGGGCTGGCTCAAGACACGGCGCGGCGCTTGGCGATGGACGCTTTAAAGCAGGCTCCTTCTTTAATGAACGTAGAAACTCTGAAAAGAATAAAAAATCATCCGACGTATTTTGGAAGCGAGAGAAAATTCATTACCGATTATCTTTGCGCTTTCAGAATTGCGGTGCAAAAAGGCCCTGAGCATCTGAACGCAGAATTGCTCGAAAATATTTTTGATTTGACGCAAAGCGGAAATATAGACCAGCGCGAGGTTGCTCAGTCCATGCTGCATGAGGCGATAAAAGTAAGAGCCGATTTGGTGACGGGGGATTTTGCAGAGCGTCTTGCGAAGCTGGCTCTCGATGACGGGTTTCCTCGCATGAGCGTCGGTTTTCGGTCGATATATTTTTCTGACGAGCAGATGCGAGAAACGATATCTTTCGAGTTCCTTAGGGAAAAACTTGAGGGCGATTTCCTTTCAAGGCCCCATTTTTTTGAGCATGTAGAGCGGGACCTTGTTTGTTTAAGGGAAGAATGCCGTCGCCCTGTCAGGGCGGAGCCCGAATTTCATTTCAGCATTCGCTAGAATGTTTTGCCGGAGAAATGGGGTTGCGGAATAAATAAACAACCGCCCTTGGCAAAAAAGGCCGATGGCGGTTGTTTTGTGAATCCCGGGTTGCCTGACCGCCTTCAGGCTGCTTGACGGCGGCGGAGGAATACAAAAGTTCCGAAGCCAGCCAGTGCTGCTAAAAACAACCATGCGCTTGGGGGCAGGGGAACAGCAGAGGCGATTTGGATGTTGCCGATGACGGCTCCGCGATCTCCTGCTGCGCTGAGGCTTTTGAACAAAAGGGTTCTTTCGCTTTCTGTGGCTGCGCTGCTTATCGAGAAAAGCAAATACATTTTGGCGTACAGCATGTTGCTTCGCGTGTTGGCCCTGGCGAATGTGTTATAGTAAACATTCCGGCTTGCGTTCCCAATGGAAACAAGCAGCGGCTTTATCCCGTCTGTATCCGGATTGCCCGACAGAGAAAAAGTCATCTTGTAGCTTCCGGGGGACAGCGTCAGAACTTGCGAGATGGAGCCTGGGGCGCGACCGTCCAGGTCGACGCTTGCTCCGCCAGCGACCGGAGCCTGAAAATAGCTTCCGACTACATCGACGCTGCCGCTCAGACGAGATGATGTGCGAGGCGGTCGATGTTGGGGATTTTGAAGGGATCCGCACAAAAGTTGGTGCGCTGCTTCTGTTGAATGTATTGGTCGGGGCAGAGCCCGATACCCATTACAGTACTACGGCGAGGGAGTTCACTTTTGTCATTTTGATATGACGAGAAAGTCTATAAGCGGCTAATTTTCCCAAGGGGCTGTGAGCCCAAGTTGAAGGAGAGCCTGAGAGAGCCTGATAGAAAGGTTTGAGTTGAGGTTGAGCGATGGAGCCTTCTTTTTGGCGGCCAGAATGAGTGTACCCGGTTTGGTATTATCCTCGGTGGCTGACATGAAAGAGGGAAGGGCGGGTTTCTGGCTGTTTTTGGAGACGGTATCGGGGATCTGTTTTGGGAGAACCAGAATACCTGAAAGGTTGTTGTCATAGGCGAAGGCATAGCCCATGGCGGAGGAGAGAGAACCGTTGAGATAGGAGATGGCATAGCGTCCGGCGGGGCTGCCCGGAGCATAGAGGGTCGATCCGGTCAAAGAGCCCATGAGTGTGTCGAGGGAAGCATCGGAGCCAAGGTAGCCGGAGATGGTATAGGAATAAGAGGACAGGTCGGGAGCAGGATCGGCGTAGGTGAGGCGAAAGGCGGTCGGAGTGACGGTGAGTGTTGGAGTGAAGCTGTATAGGAATCCGTTTCCGGAGGAAGGGCATGAGCCGCCATAGGCGCTGCCATAGCGCCAGAAGGCGCTTGTTAAGCCGTTCAAAGTATCGTTTGAAGGGCTCGTCGAATAAACAAGCCAACGTCCGCCGCCGGTAACGGAGAGGGAGCCGCCATTGTTGATGAAGTTCCGCCCTGAAACGAGAACGAGAGCGTCGCCCGTCTCTGAAGCGGAAACGGCGTTGGCCAAGGTCAGATCGGCATCGTCGTCTGTGAGGACGATGAGCATATCGCCGGAAGTGGAGAGGCCGGAGGAGCCGTTGCCGAGAGTAAGGCCGGAGGCCTGAGAAAAAGAGAGAGATCCCGTATCGCCGACAAGGATATCAATATCATTTCCGGCGTTGGTGAGGACATAAGCGCCTCCCGTTCCCTCAAGATCGAGAGTTGAGGCGGCGATGGAGCCGGATTGAGAGACGGAGCCGCCGAGGGAGGTGATCGATACGGAGGAAGCCAATAATGATCCGAGGGCAATCGAGCCGACGGCGTTATAGGTATTGCCGGCGCCGTCGAGAAGGCTGATGGAGATGGAACCAGTCCCGGCATTGAGGGTCGTGCCGTCGGCCATGGTGATGGAGGCGTCTCCGGCGTCGCGGTAGGCGTCGAGAACGCCGTCGGCGGCGGTAGCGTTGGCGACGAGAGTAAGATCGCCATTGGCGGTCGTGATATCGGCATTAATAAGGATACTGTTGCCCGCCTGAAGGGTGAGAGAACCTCCGTCGCCGGAAGAGGGCGTCACGACGATATCGCTGTTGACCGTGATGTTGTTATTCGCTTGAAGCGTAACGGACGTTCCCTGATTAAGCGTATCCGTCAAAAACGACGGCAACAAAGCCAAGTCTTTCCCGGCGGCGATGGAATACGTCAAAGAAGCCAGATTAATCAGTCCGACGGAAAGGGAACTCAGGCTGCCGGTATCGTAGAACGCCGCTAAAAAAGAGCCCTTGATCGAATTATAGTATAAATTAAGCGTCAAGGAAGAAACGGCGTTCAAATTGAGGATCGAGTTTGCGCTCGACACTTCGCCGGTTATCCCCGTCGTTCCATTGCCCCACGTAAAGACGCCCGTCGATGACGTGGCGGCGTTATTCCAGTATTTACTTCTTACGACATAATCGCCGTTCGCCAAGGCGACAACGCCGTTCGTGGTATTGAGCCCAAGTCTATCGTTGGCCGTTGTGCCTACGAGCGAATTGGCGCTCGATACGATGCCGGTTGTTCCCGTCGCGCCGTTGCCCCAAGTGACCGCGCCGACATTGGTAAGTGTGTCGCTGTCCCATGTATAGGAAGACACGACATAATTGCCGTTTGTGAGCGCTGTCACGCCACCGTAGCCGATATAGTCATTGAGATGGCTGCCCACGAGCGAATTGGCGCTCGAGACGATGCCGGTTGTTCCCGTCGCGCCGTTGCCCCATGTGACCGCCCCGACATTGCCCGTCGTATCATTATCCCACGTTCTGGTGACCACAACATAGTTGCCGTTTGTCAGCGCCGTTACGCCTCCGTACCCGACCCGATCGTTGGCGTGGCTGCCCACGAGCGAATTGGCGCTCGAGACGACACCCGTGATGCCGGTTGTGCCGTCGGCCCACGTGACAGCGCCGATATCGGACAGCGTATCGCTGTCCCAGTAGTAGCTGTCGACGACATAGTTGCCGTTTGTCAGCGCCGTTACGCCTCCGTACCCGACCTGATCGTTGGCGTGGCTGCCCACGAGCGAATTGGCGCTCGATACAATGCCGCTGATGCCCGTCGCGCCGTTCCCCCAGCTGACAGCGCCGATATCGGACAGCGTATCGCTGTTCCAGTAGTAGCTGTCGACGACATAGTTGCCGTTTGTCAGCGCCGTTACGCCTGCGTAGCCGACCTGATCGTTGGCGTGGCTGCCCACGAGTG
>JAQUUS010000070.1 GCA_028693775.1 Alphaproteobacteria bacterium
TTCGACGGCCTTGGATGAGCCCATATGATGCAGAAGCGCCTTTTTGCGCGACGCGCCGATTCCGGGAATATCGTCGAGCCTTGAGCTTCCCAGAGCCTTGGCCCTGCGCGCCCGATGAGTGCCGATGGCGAAGCGGTGAGCCTCGTCGCGAAGGCGTTGCAAGTAATACAAGACCGGATCGCCGGGCGGCAGGCTGAAAGGATCGCGCCCGGGAATGAAAAAACGTTCGCGGCCCGCGTTGCGGTCAGGCCCCTTGGCGATTCCGAGAACGGGAATGCCGTCAATCCCGAAATCCTTCAGGGCATCCTGGACCTTGCCCACCTGCCCCGCGCCGCCGTCGATCAGCAAAAGATCGGGCCACAAACCGGACGCCCGTTCGGGATCTTCGGAAAGCAAGCGTTTGAAACGCCGCGACAAGACTTCGCTCATCATACCGAAATCATCGTCGGCCGACGCATCGCGGATGTTGAACTTGCGGTAGGTTTTTTTTAAAAACCCCTCTTCGCCCGCCGCGATCATCGCACCGACAGCGAACGATCCCGATGTATGGGAATTGTCGTAGACTTCGATGCGCTTCGGCGTCTCGGAAAGCCCCAAAAGGCCCGCGAGCCTCTCGAGAAGGCGTTTTTGCTCGCGGGTTTCGGAGAGCATGCGCGCAAGGGATTCCTCGGCGTTTTTGCGCGCCATTTCGACAACGCTTTTCTTGTCTCCCGCTTTGGGCGCGACGATGCGCACTTCGTGCCCCGCCCTCTCCGTTAAGGCTTCGGACAGCAATGCGGCGTCTTCGGGCAAGATATCGACAAGCAGCAATGGCGGCGCAGGCTTGTCGGCGTAGAACTGGGCGAGAAATGCGGAAAGGATTTCGGGCGTTTTACGATCCGGGTCATGCATCGGAAAAAACAGGCGCGCCCCGTAATTGCGCCCCTGCCGGAAAAAGAAAACCTGCACGGCCGTTTTGCCCCCTTCGCGGTGCATGGCGACCACATCCGCGTCGTCAACGCCCTGAACGTGGATGCTTTGCCGCGACTGGATGCCGGTCAGAACCTTGATGCGATCGCGCAGGCGCGCGGCTTTTTCGTAATCGAGCGCATCGCTGGCGGCCTGCATCTGCGCAGACAGTTTTTTCTGGATACTGTCGTTTTTGCCTTTCAAAAAATCGACCGCATCGGCCGTCTGCTGCGCATAATCCTCTTTGCTCACAAAACCTGCGCACGGCGCCGTGCAACGCTTGATATGATATTGAAGGCACGGACGCGAACGGTTGGCGAAAACGCTGTCGCTGCATGTCCTGAGCTGAAAACCGCGCTGAAGCAGCGTGAGCGTTTCGGTCACGGCAGCCCCCGACGCAAACGGCCCGAAATACGATCCCTTGCGGGCCTTCGCTCCGCGATGTTTGAGCATTTGAGGAAAATCGCTGTCTCGCGCAATCAGAATATAGGGATAGCTTTTGTCGTCGCGCAAAAGAATGTTGAACGGCGGAAGAAACCGCTGGATGTAACTGGCCTCAAGCAAAAGAGCTTCGGCTTCTGTGCGCGTGAGCGTAACTTCGAGATTCCGGACAAGCGAAACCATGCGCTGAAGGCGCACCGGCAAACGCGCACGTTGCGTATAGGACGTAACGCGCTTTTTGAGATTTTTTGCTTTTCCGACATATAAAGGCGCGCCGTCTTCGCCCAGCATTCTGTAGACGCCCGGCTGACCGGGCAACGTCTTGATCTTCGCGCGCAACAAGGCCGCTCCCGCGTCAAATCTTGTCGCGGGACTGGAGTGGCTCTTTACAGACGTGTCCGGTAAACGCTTCATTTTACCCTTTTTTCTTACCCTCTTTCGGTTAGTAATTACCTTCTTTTGGTTTTCCCCCAAAGCTGTGGATAAGCCTGTTCATAACTTCTTTGTGCATTGCATTTATGCCCATAAAAACGCACTTTACACCCCCATGCCCAAAAAACAGGCATATATCATAACACGTTGTTTTTATTGCACTTATTTATGTCCAAAGCATGAAATCCCCTGAATTGGCCGATTCCCGCAAAAAGAAGCACCGCATCCAAAACGGGTGTGCACAATATCGTGCTTCGCTGCGACTTCCGGTCCAATGAGTCAAGCAAAATAATTAAAAAAACCGACAATTTTTCCCTAGCCTCTCAGCTTCGCAAGACAAGGAAAAACCTGCGCCTTCGCACCCGCCGCAAAAAACACAAGCACAAAAACGCAGCGGAATCTTTCAATCGAAGGAATTAAGTGATACATAGACTCGGCTCTAAATGTGGAACCGGTAGAGCATCCAACGGAATCGCTATGTTCAAATCCATCGCCAACAAACTGACCGTCTCCCGTATTACGGTTATTCCCATCATCCTCGCACTTCTGGCCATTCCCAAAGTCTGGGCGGCCTGGGTCGGATTGGTGTTCTTTATCTCCGCAGGCTTCACCGATTGGCTGGACGGTTATCTGGCTCGCCGCGACAACGAAGTGACAAAGCTCGGGCAATTTCTAGATCCCATCGCCGACAAGCTTCTTGTTTCCGCCGTTATTCTGATTCTGGTTTGGAATGGGCAGATCGGCGGTTGGAGTGTCCTGCCCGCAATCATCATCCTGATGCGCGAAGTCGCCGTTTCGGGGTTGCGCGAGTTTCTTGCCGACCTTCATGTCAGCGTTCCCGTCAGCAAATTGGCCAAATGGAAAACGGCCATTCAGATGGTTGCACTCGGCTTCCTGATTATCGGCGACCGTTATGCGCCCGATTTTATCCCCGCCACGTTCATCGGCGATCTGGGCATATGGCTTGCGGGCGGCTTTACTCTCGTAACGGCTTGGGATTATTGGCGCGCCAGCCTCAAACATTTTTAAGGTATTCCTTCAGGCCGGTGTAGATGAACGCGGATAAAAATCTTCGACTGATCGGCTATTTTGCCTTTGTCACAAACGCGTTCTTCTTCGTTCCCGTTGCCCTGCCCTTCTACATCGACCGCATCGGCCTCGGATATCAGGAGCTTCTGCTCGGAGAATCCGCATTCGCCGCTGCTTGCATCCTGTTCGATATTCCGACAAGCTGGATCTCGGATGTCTGGAACAGAAAATCGTCGCTTATCCTCGGCGCAGTCCTGATCTTTCTCGCCGAAGTCATTCTTATCCAAGCGCATAACGTCTGGCACATGCTCGCCGCTCAAATCGTCTGGGGCGTCGGCCTCAGCCTTTTGAACGGAACCATCGCCGCCCTGCTCTACGACACGCTTCTAAGCGTTGGCCGCCAAAAGGAATACCGGAAGTTCGAAGGAAAAAGACTCGCCATGGCTCTCTATGGCATCGCGTTTGCGGGCCCCATCGGCGGCCTGGTTTATCCTGCCGACAATTATCTTCCTTTGTATCTGGGGCTCGGGCTTCAGTTTGTCGGCATCCTTCTCGCGCTTCTGATGGACGAACCGAAACGCCACAAGGTTCTGGACAAAAAACATCCCGTCAAAGACATCCTCAGCACCATCGCCTACGTTTCGCGCGGGCATGCGACGCTGGGAGTCGTCATTCTCTACGCAGGGGCTCTGTTTTGCTCCACCAAAATTCTGATGTGGTCCCAGCAACCCTATTTTATCGCGATGAACCTGCCCAAGCAGTCGTTCGGCTTTCTGATGGCCATCGGGTGGCTTATAGGCGGTATGTCGAGCCAGTGGTCGCACTTGCTCGACGGAAAAGTTACCATCTACCGGACCATGATTATTGCATGGACCCTCGCCATAGCCGTTTGCATCGGCGCCGGGCTCGATGTCAATTTTTTCGGCGTTTGCCTATTGATGTTCGGAGGCTCCTGTCTATACGGGATGGTTGCCCCGCGCGTGAACGAGGTAATTAACAGAAGCGTACGGTCAAGCAGACGCGCCACGGCGCTATCGACACAAACCCTCCTGACCTCAGCCCTGTTCATCCCCGTCAGTTCAGTGGTCGGATGGATGTCGGACAGAGCCTCCATCAAGGAAGGTCTTTTCAGTCTTGCGATATGGCTTGCGCTTGCGGGGATCGTTCTGCTGATCCTCAAGATGCGCCTCCCGGACAGACGGGCAAAGCGCATCGCCCACTAACTAGGGCGTCATGATCCCTTTCAGCGCTTCGCGAATGGCTCCGCCCATTTCGGGATGCGCGAGCGAAAATGCAACGTTCGCCGCAATGAAGCCGACTTTATCGCCGCAATCGTAGCGTTTGCCCTCGTATCTCATGCCATGGAACGGCTGGCGTCCGATCAAGCGGGCCATGCTGTCGGTCAGCTGGATCTCGCCACCGGCCCCGGTTCTCTTGGCTTCGAGCTCATCGAACACTTCGGGCTGAAGGATGTAACGGCCAATGATCGAAAGCGTGGACGGCGCCTTCGCAGGCTCGGGCTTCTCGACAAGGCCTCTGATTTTGGCCATGCGTCCGTCATCGGACGCCACATCGAGGATTCCGTATTTGTTCGTTTGATCGCGGGGAACGTCCACAACGCCAACGACGTTTCCTCCGACTTCCTCATAAGCATCCATCATCGGGGCAAGGCAGGGCTTCTTGGCCAGAACGACATCGTCGGCCAAAAGAACCGCAAACGGTTCGCGCCCCACAAGATGCCGCGCACACCAAACCGCATGACCGAGCCCCAACGGCTCCTTTTGCCTCGTAAACAGCAATTGGCCAGATTCGATCTCGGTTGTTTTCAGAAGCTCCAGCGCCTGCGTTTTTTTGCGCGCTTCGAGCGTCCGCCGCAGATCGTTGTTGTTGTCGAAATGATCTTCGAGCGCGCCCTTTCCGCGGCTCGTTACAAAAATAAACTGCTCGATACCCGCCGCGCGCGCTTCGTCCACCGCATGCTGAATCAGCGGACGATCGACCAGCGTCAACATCTCCTTGGGCATCGCCTTCGTTGCAGGCAAAAAACGGGTTCCGAGGCCCGCGACAGGAAAAACAGCCTTGCGTATACGTTGCTTCATTTTTCTTTCACCTTGATATGGACAAAACGCTCCGAACAGCTTCGCAAAGTTCATCATGGGACACCGGTTTCGACACTATTTTTTGGACGAGGGACTCAAGGTTGGCGGCGCGCAAACGTTCCTGAGCATATCCGGAGACCATGACGATGCGCATTTCCGGATAGAGCTGCCCCGCCTTCATGGCCAAGGCAACGCCATCGACATTTGGCATTACTATATCGGTTACCAAGACGTCAAATCTTTCGTGCGAAAGAATGTCGAGAGCCTCCTGCCCGTCGATGGCTTCGCCGACATGATAGCCGGCAAGAGACAATGAACGGACGAAGTACTCGCGGACGGACGGATTGTCTTCGGCCACAAGCACTTTTTTCTTGGCGTCTTCGGCTTCGCTAGTCGGCATGCGTTTTTTCTCTCCGTGCGACAAACTCGAGGTTGACGTCCTGGATCGTGTACTCCATGGGCGTCGGAACGTCCGTATGGAACGAAACGCTGGC
This sequence comes from Alphaproteobacteria bacterium, assembly GCA_028693775.1. Taxonomy (GTDB): domain Bacteria; phylum Pseudomonadota; class Alphaproteobacteria; order UBA9219; family UBA9219; genus CAIXLI01. The sequence goes on from JAQUUS010000070.1 coordinate 5,444, forward strand.
ATCCGGGCCGAGCCTTTTGGCCGGAGCTTCGACGACCCAGCTTTGAATGACCCGCCGGTCGGCCCCGAGCGCGCGGGCCTTGATGTCGGGCATTTCGATTTGCCCGTGAGTTACATTGCGAATTTTTCCCTCCACGAAGAGGCGCATTGTTCCGCTGTCATACCGGATTTCGGATTTAACGCCGTCGAAAGCCAGCCCCTCCCATTCCGGCGGCGCCTCCACTCCCGACGCAGGCTCCCACAAGGCCGCAAATAAAAGCATCAGAAGAAAGACCGCCGTTGCAAAAGCGGCCGTCGCCATTTTTTGCTGTTTCGTAAAACGGCTTTCTTTGACAAGCGCGGGAAGATTGGCCGACACGCTGCCGATAAAGCCGGGGATGTCGGGAAACGACGGCGCATGAGAAGCAGGCGGCGGCGGAGATGAAGGCGGAGATGAAGGCGGAGATGAAGGCGGAGATGAAGGCGGAGATGAAGGCGGAGATGAAGGCGGAGATGAAGTCTGCGATTGCTCCAGCTGAACCTGAGGCTCAGGCAGAGGATCTGGCTGGGATATAACGGACGCTTCGGGCGGCGGCGTGAAAACGTCGATCGTTTTCGGCAACGTCGCATGCCATTCGTATTTGCACCGAGCACAACGCACACGTCGGCCTCCTTGGGCAAAAAGACCGATTTGCACCAAATAACGCGTATGACATGTCGGGCATTCGAGAATCATCTAAATTTCGAGTGCATGGTTTAAACTAAGAATCGGGCGTCAGGTTCTTGAATTAATAACATTTTTATTCTTCGCGGCCAATTCAAAGTATACCGATCCGCCCTTGGGATTAATAGATTTTGGAGGTATGCTGGCCCCCCGTTTGATTCTGCTGAAAATTGGCCCTGTTCCTATGCTCCTTGCATTTAAAAACGTTAGCCTTATTTACAATCCAAAACACACCGTTTTGGACAGCGTGAGCTTTTCGCTGAACGACGGCGGTTTTTACTTCTTAACCGGCCCAAGCGGCGCAGGAAAATCGTCCATGCTGCGCCTGATTTACCAGTCGGAAAGGCCTACAAGCGGGCAAATATCCCTTTTCGGCGAGCCCCTGGAGAACAACGACCCCAAAAAGAAAACCGCCCTGAGGCGAAAAATCGGTATGGTTTTTCAGGATTTCCGGCTTATTCCGCATCTGACGGCTTGGGAAAACGCCGCCCTGCCCCTGCGCCTCGCGGGCGTTGAGGAAGAATACGTCAAACGTCACACCAAGGAACTTCTGGAATGGGTCGGCGTCGGCGACCGGCTGGACGCCAAACCCGGCGAACTCTCCGGCGGAGAACAGCAACGCGTCGCCATCGCACGCGCCGTCGTCAGCAAACCGCGCCTTTTGCTGGCCGACGAACCTACTGGCAATGTCGACGAAAACACGGCGTTGAAACTCTTTCATCTTTTTGATGAGTTGAACAAACTCGGCACTGCCGTTATTCTCGCTACGCATCAAAGTCACTTGGTCGAAAAATTCCATAAACCAGCTCTTCGGCTCGCGGACGGAAGATTAAAAAGATTCTGAATTTAATCCCTGTTCGATTTCGGTCTTTTCTTCGCCTGCCTTTTATTCGGTCTTTCGGAAAAACATGTCTCTGCCGCGCCACCTCTTCACTCCCTCTTTCAGGCACCAGCATCTGGGCCGGTCGCTGGCCGTTATTGTCGGCATCATGGTTTTCATCGCAAGCTTTGCGGTCGCCGCCGAAACCGTTTTGCTGACCGCAAGCTATTTGTGGGGCCGCGCCGTAGACACCCGCATGACCGTTGAGATCCCGGCCGTCGGAGACGAAACGTCGATGTCGCAGCCCGAGCGGATCAAGCAAGCTCTGGCCATTTTGCGCGCCATGCCGGAACTGAGCGCTGTCGTCCCCCTCGCCGACAAGGATGTCAGCGAACTGCTGGAGCCCTGGTTCAAGGACCCCGGGCTGCTGAAAACCCTGCCCCTGCCCACCCTGATCGACATCGAACACAAGCCCGGAACCTCACTGAGCGCCGAAAAAATCCGCGACAGCCTGAAGGTTGCCGTCAACGACGTGCAGGTCAACGATCACGGAGACTGGACCAAAGACATATGGCGGCTTGTCCGGGGCCTGACCATTCTCGGAAGCCTGACC
>JAQUUS010000071.1 GCA_028693775.1 Alphaproteobacteria bacterium
GAATGATTTTCTCAAGCTCGTTCATCGTGGCTCCTGTCAGACGCGTTTGCTTTTCGCACGCGGGGATTTGAGGGAATAGGCGTGAATGGCGACTCCCGCGATAAACATGGGGATGCATAGAAGCTGGCCCATCGTGGCCCCGGCGAAAAGAAAGCCGAGCTGCGGATCGGGCTCGCGGAAAAACTCGATGCCGAAGCGGAAGACGCCGTAGAGGGCAAGAAAAGTGCCGGACATGAATCCCTTGCGCATCCTGATCTTATTGCTGCGCGAGAGCAACGCCATGATGAGCAGAAGCAGAAGGCCTTCGGTGGCTGCCTCGTAGAGCTGGCTCGGATGGCGCGGCGCGTTGCCACCGTGAGGAAAAACCATGCCCCAGGGAACATCCGTTTCGCGCCCGAAGAGTTCGCCGTTGATGAAGTTCGCAATGCGTCCGAGGCCGAGCCCGATGGGCGCGACGCAGGCGACGATATCGGTGAAGGCGAAGAGAGGAATTTTTTTGACATGCGAAAAAATCCACGCAGCGAGGATAACGCCAAGCATGCCGCCGTGGAACGACATGCCGCCGTGCCAGACCCTGAGCGCTTCGAGCGGATCGGCGGTGTATTCGTTGAAGTTGTAGAACAGGACGTAGCCCGTCCGCCCGCCTGCGATGACGCCGATGACGGCCCATGTGAGGAAGTCGTCGAAGAGTTCGGGCTTGAGGAGTTTGTTCGGGTCGCGTTTTGCGAGGGCGAGGCCCCATTTCCACCCGGCGATGAGGCCGACCAGATAGGCGAGCGCGTACCAGCGCACGGCGAGCGGACCGATGGAAAAAGCGACGGGATCGATATTCGGAAAGTGCATGGGACCGCCGATCTGAAAAAATGGAAATAGCGTTCGGGCGTCTTTCAATTATGACGTCTTTGTGCCTTTTTTTTGTCCTGATTCCTAGTCCCCATCTTCGTCGGGGGTGCAAAGTTGCCGAAGACCTCGCGGAATCGTTTTTTTGTGATGTTACATGCGGTGTGAGGCTTCGTGGAAGCCGATGTATCCTTTTTTGAAGGCGAGATATTTGCTGCGCGGCAAAATGACTCATTTTTGAATCAGTCAAGCGTCAAAAAGACAGTAAAGACCCAACCACAATATTTACGTTCCGTTAAATGATGGATGATTCTCATATCGAAACGATGGTGCTGTTTTTTCACGAAAAACGCTGGAAACGCGAATCTTTTGAATCAATTAGTGGTAGGGCGGAAAGAATCGTTTCGTTTCCGTGCCCTGTGACTCAAAAAGCACGACAGGGCGCTGTATCGCAAAGAAATGTTTCAAGACTCTTGCGACGCAACTCCGAAGTTTGATACCCCTTTTGCCTCACCTGCGGAGTTCATTCATGTCGTTTCAAACCGCCATCGATCACGCGACGCTATCCAATCCCCTCGATATCCTCGAGGAAATCGTTTCAGCCAACGAGTGGCTTTTTGACCGCGCCAATGACGACGAGCTCATCGTCGAGCTGTCCGGGCGCTGGTGTCATTACCGTATGTTTTTTGTCTGGCAAAAAGAAATCGGCGCCTTGCAGTTTTCGTGTCAGTTCGACATGAAGGTGCCTGAGCCCAAGCGCAACGACGTGCACGATCTTCTTGCGATGCTCAATGACCGCATGTGGCTCGGACACTTCAATCTCGACATGCACCAGAACATGCCGCTGTTCCGCTATACGGTCCTCACGCGCGGCGGACGCATGCCGGGGATCGAATCCCTCGAAGACCTCGTGGAAATCGCCCTGACGGAATGTGAGCGCTTCTATCCGGCCTTCCAGCTTGTAATCTGGGGCGGCAAGCGCCCGAGCGAGGCGATGGCGTCGTCCATGATCGACGTGGCCGGCTGCGCCTGAGCAGCTTATCCTGCGATACCCATAAAAAAACGGCCCGAAGGGGGGAACTTCGGGCCGTTTTCGTTCGGGAGGGGGAATCCCGATGCTATATGTTGAATCCTTTCGGACTCGGTTTTGAGAAGACCGTCGGTCGTTTGCTTGTGATCGACGTGACGGCTGCCGGCTTGGGACCGTTCAGTCCTACCTCCGCCGTTGCCGCGTCCATGACTTCCTTCGTGGCGATCAGAGCCTTTTTAATGCCTGGAGGCAGGCCGTCGATCTTCATGGCGAAGTCGTAGACGGAATTGAAGCCTTTCTGGAGCTCTTTCCGGCTTGCCAGCTTGCGCGCCAGCGCGTCGGCCGCAGCTTTCACGAAATCGCGCGATATTTGCAAAATCGATTTCTTGTTTTTTTCAGGACTCTGCTGCATGGTCATCCTCCATTGTGTCCAGAATTGCATTCATACGCCTGATGTGGGGCGCCGAATAATCATCGCCGGTTTCCACGGCTTCCCTGTCGACATCCGAGAAATAAGCGTCGCATATTTCACGCCACTCGCAGATCTTGGGTTCGACCAGCGCGCGCGTTTCGGGCGAGCATTCGTCGAGTCCGGATTCCATCATTTGAATCTGTTCGTAGAGGTGGATCTTCAATTCGGCGTCGACGTTCCGTTCGGTCTTGAGATCTTCCCAGTCCTTCATGATCTTGTAGATGGTGTCTTTCACGACGGGCCATTGATCTCCGCCGCCCATTTCCTGTTCGGCGACGAGCAGCGCGTTTCTTACGAGGAAGACCATCCTCTCTTCGCACATTGCCTGGGTTGTCATTCTATTCTCCATACCTTGAATCGTATCACACAAACCTGAAACTAAATCGCGAAAAACGCTTGTGTGACAGTCACTAACTAGCATTTTTATATTTAAGAACCGCTTAAAATTCGATCGCATTTTAGACGATGGGCAAAACAAGGGGATGCAGAATTAAGGAAAAATTACTTTCATTTTCCCGGAGCGTCCGCGTTAAGGATTTGTTTGCCATAACGAGAGTCGCGGCGAGAAAAAGCATGTGCCGCGAGAAGAGGGCGGGAAAATTTTTTCGATCAGGCTGAGGCGTCCGCCCACTGATTTCGGAACCACGTCATCTGGCGCTTGGCGTAGTTGCGCGTTTTTTGCTGGGCTTTGACGATAGCGTTTTCGCGGGTCATCTGGCCGTGCAGATAGGCTGCAATTTCGCGCAAGCCAAGAATTTTCATCGAGGGCAGGAGCGGCGACAGATCGCGCGCGCACAGGTTTCGCACTTCGTCGATGGCGCCGCGTTCGATCATGGCGAGGAAGCGCTTGTCGCACGTCGCGTAGAGTTCCGCCCGGTCGGGTAAAAGGAGATGACGTTCGGTTTTGTAGGTCGATCCTTCGCCTGCGCCGCTTTTTTGCCATTCGCTGAGCGCCTTGCCCGTGTGCTCGACGACTTCGAACGCCCGGATCAGCCTCTGCCTGTCGTTGCGCGCGATGCGGCTCGCGCTTTTCAGGTCGCGCTGGGCCAGTTCGGCGCGGAATTTTTCCTCGCCCCAGGTCTCATAGAGACGCCTGGCGTTGTCGCGGACGTCGTCCGGGATGAGCGGGATGTCGGCCAGTCCGCCGAGCAGGGCGCTGAAATACAGTCCCGTGCCGCCGACCAGAATCGGCGTGCGCCCCTTGGCGATCGTTTCCCGCAGGGCCGCGCGGGCGAGCGCAAGCCATTTTCCGGCCGACGAGGGTTGTGCGGGATCTGTTATTTCATACAGAAGATGGGGGATTTCGGCTTTGTCCTCGGGCGAGGGCTGGGCGGTCAGGATAGGCAGGCCCGAATAGACCTGCATGGCGTCGGCGTTGATTATGCTGCCGTTTTTCTGCCGCGCGAGGCGCATGGCGAGGGCCGATTTGCCCGATGCCGTCGGTCCGCCGATAAGAATGATTGTTTCGTGCGCCATGGGGTTTTCAGAAGCTGTTCGAGTGTATATATTACTAGCCTTGAAAACAGGGTGAAGACAATGGGATTAAGCCTGACACATATCATATTGCTTCTGGTCGTCGTACTGGTCGTCTTCGGCGCGGGTAAGTTGCCGCAGGTGATGGGCGACCTTGGCAAGGGCGTTCGCAACTTCAAGGCCGGCTTGAGCGGCGAGACGCCGCCGGACAGCAAGCCCGAAAACAAGACGCTGCCGCCTCCGGCAGCCTAAGGGCTTTTTCATGTTCGATCTCGGATGGTCCGAAGCGGTTGTCGTGGGAGCGTTGGCTCTTGTCGTGATCGGGCCCAAAGAGTTGCCGAAAGTCATGTATGCCTTTGGCCGCTGGGCCGGAAAGGCGCGCCGCTTTGCGATGGATATGCGCTGCACGCTCGACGAAGTCGCGCGCGAGGCGGAGGACGTCGAACAAAACACCAAAAACGGACCGTCCGATGACGCTCCCTGAACCCGGCGATTTTTTGAAACAGCAAACGCTTCTTGAGCATCTTGTCGAGCTCAGGCGGCGGCTCATCTATTCGATGCTCGCGATCCTCGTCGGCTTCGCCGTGTCGTATGCTTTTGCGCCGGAGATTTATGAATTTCTCGTGCGGCCCCTCGCATCGGCGTCCGGCGACGAGCCGCGCCGCCTGATCTACACAGGCCTGACCGAAGCTTTCATCACCTATCTGGAGCTTGCGTTTTGGACCGGGTGCGTCGTGGCGTTTCCGTTCGTCGCTTCGCAGATCTGGATGTTCATCGCGCCGGGGCTCTATAAAAACGAACGCCGCGCGTTTCTTCCGTTTCTGGTCGCCACGCCGGTTTTTTTCCTTATGGGCGTGGCCATGGCCTATTATTTCGTCTTTCCGATGGCGTGGGCGTTCTTCCTGAGCTTCGAAGTTCCCGCCGCCGCAGGAGGGCTTCCCATCCAGCTCGAGGCCCGCGTCAGCGAATATTTGTCCCTTTCCATGACAATTATCTTCGCGTTCGGATTTGCCTTCGAACTGCCCGTTTTACTTGTTCTTTTGGCCCGCGCAGGGGTGCTTTCCTCTCGAAAATTATCTTCTTTCCGCAGATATGCGATTGTCCTAATCTTTGCAACGGCGGCCATTCTTACGCCGCCCGATCTCGTCAGCATGATCAGTCTCGCGCTACCGATGATGCTGCTTTACGAACTTTCCATTATTGGCGCCAAATGGGTTGAAAAAAAGACATAAGGGAGACTTTTCATGCACGATATTCGTTTTGTACGCGAACAGGCCGAGGCGTTCGACGAGGGACTCAAGCGGCGGGGACTTCCGCCCATGTCGGCGGAAATTCTCAAGGCGGACAGCGAGCGCCGTTCCGTCCAGACCGAAATGCAGGAGTTGCAGGCCAAGCGTAACGAAGCGTCGAAGCAGATCGGCGAGATCAAGCGCAAGGGCGGCAATGCCGACGAGCAGATGAAGCTCGTCGCGGCCATGAAAGACCGCCTGTCTGCCCTCGAGACCGCCGAGAAGGAATTGGCTGCCAAGGTGCAGGGCTATCTGTGTTCGCTTCCCAACATTCTTTTCCCCGAAGTTCCGCCGGGCGTTGACGACAGCGACGCCAAGGAAGTCCGCCGGTTCGGCGAACAGCCCAAGATTGCCGCGCCCAAGGAGCATTACGAGTTGGGCGAGGCGCTCGGCATGATGGACTTCGAACGCGCCGCCAAGCTTTCGGGCGCGAGGTTTACCGTCCTGCAAGGCCAGCTTGCGCTTCTGGAGCGCGCGCTCGGCAACTTCATGCTCGATACGCACACGCAGGAGTTCGGCTATCTCGAAGTTTCGCCCCCGCTGCTCGTCAAGGACGAGATCATGTTCGGGGTTGGGCAGCTTCCCAAGTTCGCCGACGACATGTTCTTTGCGGGGCGCACCAAGTCGCGCGAGGATTTGCTGCGCGAGGCGCTGACATATGCTGAGGCCGCCGATATCGATGCCTTGAAGAAAGGCGAGATGAGCCTTGCCGACGTTGTCGCAAACGCCATGAACCGTGCGCCGGTGAAGGAGGATCTCTGGCTCGTGACGACGGCGGAAGTTCCGCTCACAAACCTCGTGAACAACGAAATCCTCGAAAAGGAAAAGCTTCCGCTGCGCTTTACCGCGCGCACGCCGTGCTTCCGCTCTGAGGCGGGCTCTGCGGGCAAGGATACGCGCGGCATGCTGCGCCAGCATCAGTTCTACAAGGTCGAGCTGGTCAGCATCACGGCTCCTGAAAAGTCGGTGGAAGAGCACGAACGCATGGCAAGCTGCGCCGAGACCATTTTGAAGCGTCTCGAACTTCCGTTCCGCACGGTGATGCTCGCGACGGGCGACACGGGATTCTGCTCCAAGAAGACCTACGATCTCGAAGTGTGGCTGCCGGGACAGAACCGTTATCGTGAAATTTCAAGCTGTTCGAACTGCGGCGACTTCCAGGCTCGCCGCATGAACGCCCGTTGCCGCGCAGCAGGTGACAAACAGACCGAATTTGTGCATACCTTGAACGGTTCCGGAATCGCTATCGGGCGCGCCCTGATCGCGGTGATGGAAAACTATCAGCAGCCCGACGGGTCCATCGTCGTTCCAAACGCGCTGCGCAAGTACATGAACGGACTGGAGCGTATAGGATGACGGGTACCGGCGGGAGTCGCACATGGGGCAGGAGCGTTGCAAAAGGATTGGCCGGGATTGCGTTGGTTTTATCGCTTTCGGCGTGCACGTTCTTTCGTCCCGGCGATCTTCAGTTGCCCAACCCCGCCGGAATCCAGAGAGGCGAGACCGTTGCCGTCAAGGGCGATGAGAACATCTACGCCATTGCGCTCGCCCACAACGTTTCGATGCGCGATCTGATCGCGCTCAACGGCCTCAAGCCGCCGTTCGATGTGTCGCCGGGGCAAAAGCTTGTTTTGCCCGTCGGCGGCCCCAGCTTCTCCGGCGGATTGCCGCCTCCCGAACCCGCGCCGCTCGATCCCGTCGAGAAGAATAACCTCGCGCCCATCGTTCCTGCGCCCGTTTCGGTGCAGCCGATCGATCCGCCCGTCTTTGCGCCGACTCAATCCAATGCGCCCGTTGCGTTTACGCCGGTTCAGCCTGCGCCTCAGCAAGCGGCTCCGTTGCAGACCGCGCCTCAGGCCGTTGCGCCTGCGCCCGAGCCCAAGGCTCAGGCCGCTGTCGTTTCTCCGCCGTCATTGGCGGCGGCGACGCCATCCGGTTTTTCTTTGCGCATGAAATGGCCCGTTCAGGGGCCCATCCTGTCGAGCTTCGGCCCCAAAACGGGCGGCCTCAGCAACGACGGCATCAATATAGGTGCGCCCAAGGGCTCGCCTGTCGTCGCGTCCGCGTCGGGAACCGTCGTGTATGCGGGCAACGACATGAAGGGTTTCGGAAACCTTGTGCTCATCAAGCATCCGGGAAATTATGTGACCGCCTATGCGCATCTCGACCGCGTGCTTGTCAAACGGGATGCCGTTGTTCTTCAGGGCGACATGATCGGGACGGTCGGAAAGACCGGCAATGTCTCGACGCCGCAGCTGCACTTTGAGATCAGGGAAAGCGGCAAAGCCGTGGACCCGGCGCGTCACATCAAGGACGACCAATAACTCCCTGTTTGCATTAGGCAAAAATTTTGCCCTCGTTTACGCAAAACGGCAAATAAGCCGAAAAGCACTCGCTTATGCGTCAAATCATACATTTTGCTACCGCTTTTTCTAAAAAGTGCTATAGGGCCCCTATCGGAT
>JAQUUS010000072.1 GCA_028693775.1 Alphaproteobacteria bacterium
TATCGACAACCGAAAGCGCCTTGGCGAAAGCAAGATATCCGCCGGGCAAATTCCAGTTTTCCGGATTGTAGCCTTTGGGAGTCCCATCGTTCCTGTACAAAAGGCCCCGTACAGGATCGACCAGATGCCATCTGTCGCCGATATAAACCTCGACAAAAAAATGGCCTTCGCCATTTTCGCGCGAAACGCCTCCATCGATCCATTCTTTTCTGGCGCTATCCACAACCAGCGCAGGAATCCCCTTGGCGCGAGCCAGCGTCGCAAACGCAATGGCGCAATCCGTGCATCCGCTCACACGAACCGCCGAAAGAATCTGCGAAGCGGTATTCGTATGCTTGCGTCCGCTTACAGACATGGCCCGGCCTCTGCGCTCGGCCGCCTTCAAAAGCGCGAAAATCTCGGCGAGAGTAGAGAAGTCTTTGTTGTCATTGGCTAAATCTGCAACAGCGCGAACCTGCGGCGTAATTGCCGTCTGCTCGTCCTGAAGCAGAAAATTCTGCACGCGGCTGTAATCCGGACTTTGAAACAGCCCTGTAAAAACTTTCGGCGTGCGTTCAATTGGCCACCAAACAGCGTCATCTTGTCGTTTATCGAGGTGTTCCATGAAATAAATTCCAAAAGAGAGACACCCTCTCGATAACACAACATCGTTTCCAGAAAATTACTTCGCGTTTTTTCCTCAAAAGATTTAGATGCTGTTAACGGAAGTTCTGGAAGTATGGTCCTTCCTATCGTATTCTCACGGCTCGCGCTTTGGTATAATGTTGCCTTCCTTATGCGAAAACAGCTGCTCCTTACCGCGTCGTTAACCTTTGCTGCCTTGGGCCTTGCGCCCGCGTTTGCGGAAGCACCCGTCGTGCCCGTACGCGTAGGCGTACACGAAACTTACGATCGTATCGTTTTCGACTGGCCGGGCGAAGTTAAATTCCGCCTTCAGCGCAACGGAGAAAAGGCATCGATCACGTTCGCGGCGGCCGGAACCATTGCGTTTCCGCGCAACATGAAGGATAGCGTCAACCGGGCGAGCAACTTTGTTTCCGAGCAGGACAGCGCCGATTCCGTAAGCGTGTCCTTCACCATAGATCCGAACGCGCTCATCACCGTCTTCCCGAACGACCGTTCGGTAGTCGTCGACATTCAAAGCAGGCCGCTTTCCGCCGCCGAAAAAACGAGCATCGCGCCGAAACTGAAAACCGAAACAAAACCGCCCGAGCCGCAAAAAGCGCCGGAACAACCGCCCCCCGCGAAAGAAGAAAAGAAACCCGAACCGCCGAAAGAAATTGCCGCGCCGGTTCAACCTCCCAAACCCGAAAAAACGCCTGAGCCGCCGCCTGCGACAAAAGAAACAAAACCCGAGCCGCGCAAAGACGTTGCCGCGCCTGTTCAGCCCCCCAAATCCGAAAAAGAACCTCAGCCGACGGCCCCAGAAAAGAAAGACGAACCCGCTCCAACCGAGCCTGCCGCACAAGCCCAGGCGGAAACGCCCGTCGAGCCCGAAACCCCGGAACCGGAATATGTCCGCCCGAAGCCCAAAACGTTCCGGTTCGAGCTTGGCCAGTCGCCGACCCTCGTGGCAACGCTCGATCCGCATATCGCAACGCGCGCGGTCATTTTTCAGCGCGCGGGCGTCGGCTACATCATCTTCGACAGAAAACTCACGCTGTCGCCGCTGGCCCTGCAAAACGGAAAAACGGCCTTGATCGATATCGAGCCGTTCGACATGCCCAAGAATTCGGGCTACCGCTTCGCTGCCCCGCCGAACTCAACGCTGCAAGCCACCATGGACGGAACGGCATGGAAGCTTTTCCTCTCCCAAAAGCAGGAAACATTTTCGGTCACAACCTCCCTTGTCGCGCAGCCGGACTTTGCGCTGGGTGCGCGCTTTCTGCTGCCGCTTCCCGATGCGATGGATCCCATCCGTTTTACGGACCCGGTTGTGGGCGACACCCTGATTATCGTCCCGCTATCCCAAAGCCAGGCCTTCAACGTCGAACGCCGAACGGCCAATCTTGCCATTCTCCCTGCGGCGCAAGGGCTTGTCGTCAAGCCTCTGTCGGATAAAGTGATCGTCCGCGCGGTTTCGGACGGCATAGAAATCTCGGCCGAAGGCGGCCTGCTTCTGTCGCGCGCGAGCGACACGGGAGCATCGCAACAGTCTCCGTCGAAAGCCCGTGCGGCAGCCATAGGAAAGTCGATTTTCGATTTCTCGACATGGAGCGGCAAGCAAGGCGAAACGTTCACGCAAACAAGGCAAAGGCTGCAACAAACCATCGTCGACGTCCCGGAAGCCGAACGCAACCGCGCGCGCATGGAGCTTGCGCGCTTTTACTTTGCGCGCGGGCATGGCGAAGAAGCCGTTTCGATGCTCGAGTACATAGCGAAGCAAGTCCCCGATCTGAGGTTCCACAACGACTTCATGGCGCTTCTTGGTGCGGCGAAAATCCTCGCCTACCGGTCCGAAGACGGCCTGAACGACCTGGCCATTCAAGGACTGGCGGACCAGCCGGAAGTCGCACTATGGCAAGCGGTAGGATTGGCGCAGATACGCGAGTGGAAAGCGGCCGAAGAAAAATTTGCGACCAAGGAAAGCATCCTTGCAGGATATCCCGAGCCATTCTTTTCGAGATTTTTCGTTCTTGCGATCGAATCCGCGCTGGCAGCCAACCAAATTCACGAAGCCGCCGATTGGCTTAACTTCGTAACGAACTCGCCGCACTCGAAGCGGATCGACCCGGCGCTATCGTTTTTGCACGGAGCCATCGAAGCGCAAGCGGGCCACGAAGAAGAAGCGCGCAGAGCATGGAAGGAAGCGAAGGCCTCGAGCGACCGGCTCTATAAAGTCCGCGCAGAGCTGTCCTTGATCGACCTCGACGTCTCCAAAGGTTCGCTGACCCCCGCGCAAGCGGCCGACCGCCTCGAAGCCATGCGTTTCGGCTGGCGCGGCGACGACCTCGAAGCGGAAATTCTCCATCGCCTCGGACAGTTCTACATCCAGGCCCGCAACGTGAAAGCCGGGATCAACGTCATGTCGCGCATCGCAACCCTGTACCCCGCGAGCACGCTGACGCCCTATGTCCGGAACGAAATGACTCAAGCGTTCCGCGAAATCTTCCTTGGCACAAAAGAAAAACTCTCGCCGCTCGATGCGCTGACGCTCTATCGGCAATACCGCGACCTGCTGCCCACAGGCAAAGAGCGCGACGACATCATGATCCGCCTTGCCGAACGGCTTGTCGCCGTTGACCTGCTCGACCAGGCCTCGACGCTGCTCGAAGACCTCGCCAAGAACCACCTGCGCGGACAGGAAAGAAAGCACGCCATTCTGAGACTTGCCGCCATTCGGCTTCTGGATCACCGGCCCGCCGACGCCCTGACGGCACTGGACCTCCTGGGCAACGACCCCTTGGACACGGCCATGCAAAACGAGCGTGTTCTGCTGCAAGCGCGGGCCCTGTCCGAGCAACAGAAGAACGACGAAGCGCTGGACCTTTTGAAAGGGCATCCAAGCCGCGAAGCCGCGCTGCTGCACGTTGACATAGCCATGCACGAGCAACAATGGAACGACGCCGCGAAAACGCTGATGGCACTCGTAGGCCCGCCCCCGTCCATCGGTTCGCTATCCGATGAAAAAGCGAAATGGCTCGTAAACGCGGCACTCGCCTACGCGCTGGCCGACGATCAAATCAACCTCGACAAGCTGGCAATCGATTATTCGCCCAGCATGGCCAAGAACATACAGAACGGAACGTTTCAGATGTTGACGCGGCCGGAAAAAACGGGCCAGCTTCGCGACCTTGCCGCGGCGCAAGCGCAGCTTTCGCAGGTCGATATGTTCCAAAGTTTCCTGAACACCTACCGCAAAAACTCGTCGGGCGCAGGAACCAAGTAAACAGGCTAATGCGCGGAATTATTTTTGGAAAAACAGCTCAAATGAACGAACGGACAATCGGCAAGCCGGGGCTCGGCCTCTCCCTTCTGTTAACGCTAAGCGCGGCAAGCCCGGCCTATGCGCAAGACGACAAAACGCTGCATGTCCTGAAAGCGGTCCTCAATGCCGAATCCAAGAACGCCGAAATTTGCCTTCAGTTCGATAAAACGCTGGCCGAAGTTTCCCCGTCGAAACTTGCGTCTGCGCTGAAGCTCGAAGCGGACGGCGAACCCGTAACGCCGCCGAACGTCGCGGCAGCCAACGCGGCTTTATGCGTGTTCCCTCTTGAAAGAAACATCTCCTACCGGCTGACCGTCCGGGGCCTGCGCGGGGCGAACGGCGAAAAAATGTCCGCCCCCTACGCCTCGTCCTTCGTCATCCCCGACCGATCGGCCTCATTGTCTTTCGCGGGAGAAAGCGGCGGGATCAACGAGTTCGGCTCCTACGACCGCCAGCTAACCCTGCGCGCCGTCAACGTAAAGAGCACAAACCTCAGCGTCTACAGCGTGACGGACATCCCGGCGATGGCGCACATCTGGCAAGACCGGGCCATGATGGCGCTGGCTCCGTCCGAAAGTTCAGCGCTGGCGCGAAGCAAAGGCAACACGATCTGGCGCGAGGATCTTGAATTCAACGATGTCCCGAACATCGCCGCCGAGCACAAGATTTCTCTTCGCGAAAAAATGCCCCACCTGACGCCGGGCCTCTACCTCATCGTCGCCGAAGCAAGCAGCGCCGCCAAGCGCCCCACAGGCAAAAAACTCAGTCCGCTCGCGGCCGCATGGTTCACAAAATCCGATTTTTCGTTGCGCGCGCTCAGGGACAGCGACGGCGTTCATGTCATCGCAACGGGAGGACAAGCGCCAAAAGACGGCGTGAAGCTCACAGCGCTCGGCAACGAAGCCGAAACCGTCGCGGAAGCCCAGACCGGAGCCGATGGCCTGGGCGTTCTCCGCCAGCCCGCAGATAAAAACGCGCCCGTTAGCGTCATCGGCGTAGACCAATCGGGAAACGTGGCCTTTGCCGATATCGAAAACCTGCCGTCGTTTCTGTCAACGTCATATCCCGACGCCCTGCGTATCGACCCTCCGTTTGCCGGGCCGCTCGATCCGGTCAACGCCGTATTTTCGCCGTTGCCCGCAACGCAAGACGCTTCCGTCAAATCGTCGAGCCTTTTGCGCCTGTCTCTCGACGACACGCCCTACGCCGACATTCCCATGCCGCCCGAAGCCATCGAAGCCCAAACGTTTCCGCTCCGCGCGCCCGCCACGGCAGGACAATGGTCGCTGCGCTGGATGAAACCGAACGAAACGGTATTGGCCGAAACGAAACTGGACGTCATGGCCAACACCGAAAGCGCGCGTCTCGAAGCGTCGTCCGAACGGGCGTCTTTGTCTCCGGACAGAACCGTCTCGCTATCCGTCTCCTCGGTATCCTCGTCCGGAAAACCGTTTCCGCTCGCAGGCGGGCGCATTCTGTTCCAATGGCAAAAGCTGGATACCGCCGCCGCCGGATGGAAAAACTACCGTTTCGGAATGCCTTTTGAAGAATCGGCCGAACCCGTTTCGATTGCCGCGTTCCTGACCGATCCAAACGGATCGGCCACGCTGCACCTGACCCTTCCGCCGCCACCGCCAAAACCTGGCCTATACCAAGCGTTCCTAAACGTTACAGCCGAAACGGATTCGGGCATCGCCGCCGCATCGCCGCTCGTCCTGCCCCTGCGGCCGGAAAAGCCTGTTGTCGGCATCAAACCCTTAGCTGAAAACGCGCGATTTCCGCAAAACGGCATCGCCCGGTTTTCGTTGATCGCCGTATCGTCGGACGGCAAGCCGCACGATCTGCCGGGCCTTTCGTACCAGATCTACGAAGAAGGCCGCAGCTTTGCATGGTACCAGGACGAAGGCCGCTGGAACTACAAACCCGAAGCGCAACTGAGGCCCATAGCCGGAGGCTCTTTGTCGATACGCGCCGATGCCGGCACGAAACTCGATTGGCCCGTCACCGCAGGGAATTACCGGCTGGAAATTCTCGATTCAAACGGAAACGTCCTCGCCCAAACGGCCTTCGGCGCCGGATCGGATGCCCGGCCCGCCACGCCCATATCGCCGTTAACGCTCATAGCGCCCGAAACGCTCCCGACGGGACGCGAAGGATTCGTCCGCGTCCACCTGCCCGAACCCGCCATGCTCTCGGCCGTCGTAGCCGACACGCATATCCGCAAAGTCGTGCACGAACTGCGCCCCAAAGGCGACAACGAGATTTCCTTCACGCCATCTCCGGAATGGGGTAAATCGATCAGCGTCAGCATCGAAGCCATCCCTCAAAACGGACCGCTGCGGCGGGCAACGACCGAAATCCGGATCTCCGGAAACGAGCCGGGCGCGGCCAAAACAGCAGAAGCCCTTATCGTCCCTGCGATCGATCCTTCGTCCATCGTCCTGCGCAAAGGAGATTCCGTCACAGTTTCTTTTGCCTTCAAAAACGCATCTCCGTCCGCCGAAACGTTCCATTATGCATTTTCGGCATCCGGAGGCCTCGACATCAAAGGTCCGCGCGAAGGAACCCTTTCGCTCGGGAGCAAGCAAAGCAAAACGCTGGTAACGACCCTGACGGGATCGACCCTGGGCCAAAAAGAATTACGTCTCGACATTTCGGGAGGCCATAACCGGCGCACGATTCGCAATTGGCCGATGGCCGTCTTGCCCGAACGGTGGGCGCTGAACACCGCCGAAACAATTCAAGCCGACCCCGGCCAAAGCCTGTCGCCGACAGCCCTCAAACGAAAGAAAGAAACCGCCGCGTTCGTCGCCCGGCTCCCGATGAAAGGTCTAGGCGAACTCCTGAGCGCCCTGCTGAACGCCCGTCCCTTCTCAACGGAAGAGCTGGCTCTGAACCTCGACGCCCTGCGTTTGTGGCGCGACGCCCTCGACCGGTCCGGAATGGCGCCCGATTTTGTGGTGAAAGCGCGCGAACGCGTCCTTCTCACGCAAATGCTCAAGCATCGGAATCCCGACGGCAGCTTCGGCCCCTATCGGGGAAGCGCCGGAACAATGACCGACACGGCGGCGGCGCTAACAACGCTGGCGCGCAGAGAATCCGGTCGCACGGACCCCGCAGCCGCTGGAGCCATCGCATGGATCAAGCAGCGGCTTGCCAACACATGGTTTGACGAAGACGAGCACCGCCAGCGCGCAGCGGCCTACGCGGCTCTGGCGGCAGCGGATGCGATAGACCCCGCCAGCCTTCATTATTTTTCCGACACCGGAGCAGCCAAGCCCCTGCCCGCCATAGCCGAAGCGCAAATCGCCGCGGCTTTCAAACACATCCGCGAGCCCGACGCCGCCGCGTTCTGGATCAAAAAGATGCTGGACGAAAACAGCGAAGACCCCAAAAATGCCCAGTTGCTCTGCGCTCTTTCGGCCACAGACGCCCTCTCCTCCGACCATGTACAAACCGCCATGGCCGAAGCGGCGAACGCCATACAGAAAGGGACTCCGCCAGGAAACAAAGACATCGCAGCCCTTTTGAGAGCCGTAGCCGCCAACAACGCGCTTGCCGGAAAAATCCGTATCGAAGGCCCATCCGGCTCACACGCAGCCGCAGGCGTCCTCGCCCTGAGCGCAG
>JAQUUS010000073.1 GCA_028693775.1 Alphaproteobacteria bacterium
CGAGCATCGACAATTAAATCAAATACGAAAACACCAACTCTATCTCCACGGGCGAGGGATACGCCAAGCAGTTCATCGAAATTCACGCCCAAAACACGGCGGATAGACTGATGAAAACCCTGCTCCCCACGCTCAAACAGAAACAGCATTGCGTGCTGAATTCGGAAGAAGGCGAACGGATCCAGAAGGAATACGAAACCAGGCACACCGTCCTGATTGCCAACCGCCATGCCGTGGACGAAGTCGATCCGCGCAAATATTATCTTTTAGCCAAGTCAAAAAGCGACAAACTGAAATACAACAACAGCCCAATGGCATTCTACGAACTGGTCACCAACTACGAACTCGCGATGCGTTACGGCGAATACACCCACGGCTTCAGCCCGTCGAACCCCGCACGCGAGCTCTACAACATTGCGAACGGAGCGATGGAAGAATCCCCCTGCGAAGTTCCCGAGATCTACAGAAAAATGGCGCGCGCGGCGCTTGAAAAATACAAAGACAGCCCGCGCCCCGACTGCGGGGTCACGGTGCGGAATTGCCTGAAGATGCTAGACCGCAACGCCCAATACGCCGAAGCCCGGCGCCCCGGCCAACCCCGGCCGAACGCAAACACCACCCAACATGCTTATGGAAGTAAGATTCTTTGACGGGCGCGCAAACAACCCTGTTGCGCCCGGTCTGCTTGGCCTCATACATGGCCTGATCGGCGCGCGCAATCAGCGTTTCGCTGTCGTCGCCCGGCTCGCACTGAGCCGCGCCGACAGAAATCGTCACAGTGCCCAGAGTCTCGTTTGTGCCGCGCTTGGTGACCTTTTTGTTGGCAAGGCCGCTGCGCAAATGATCGGCAACGCGCTTGGCGTCTTCCAGCCGCGTATTGGGAAGAATAATAACGAACTCCTCCCCGCCATAACGCGCGATCACGTCGCGGCCCTTGAGGTTTTCGACCAGCGTCCGGGCAACAAGGCGCAAAACCTGATCGCCGACCAAATGGCCGTGCAAATCGTTGAACTTCTTGAAATGATCGATATCGACCATCAGCAGAACCATCGGAAGATTCTGCTCGCGGGCTTCGCCGATAGTCCTGACAACCTCGCGGTCGAAGAACTTCCTGTTGCCGATCTCGGTCAGCGGATCGATCTGGGCCTCATGATGGGCGCGGTCGAAATCGTCGCGAACGGCCACAAGCTGAGCCGACGTATCCGCGAGTTCTTTCTGAAGCGTTTCGTTCTGCTTGAAAACGGCCTGCGTTTCGCTGGTGATTTTCTTGACCGCCTCGTGCAACGCCTCGATGCTCTTCGCTGTTTTCAATTTACCGGAAAACATATCGAGGTTTTCGCCGAACTGGCCGGTTTCCCTTGCCGACGTTTCAATCAGGGCCATAACCTTCTTAACCTCGGCCTCGATCGCCTTGTCAGCCTGCTTGACGGCCTCGCGATCTTCGTCACCGACGATAAACTTGTAAAAAAGCTCTTCGCAAATATGCTGAGTGATGCGGCCCTGCCCATACGCCTTTTCATAAGCGGTATTGAGCGCGGGCGTATTGCCCGAGGCATAGACATAATAGACTGCATAATTCCGGGGCGTCGGAGAGACGCCATCGCGCATCATGCGATCAAGCGCCTGTTTTGACCAAAGGCCCGCCTTATAAGTTTCAGCGCCAACAACCAAGAAAAATCTCCTCACTCCGCAAGGAAAACCAGCAAGCTAGGACTGCACCAAAGCCGTCCACGCCGCTTCGTCCAAAACGACAACACCCAAAGCGCGGGCTTTTTCGGCTTTGCTTCCGGGATTGTCTCCGACAACGACGTAGTCCGTTTTCGAAGAGACGGTCTCGACAACTTTCGCCCCCAAGCTTTCGGCTTTTGCCTTGGCTTCCTCACGGGTCATCGTAATCAATGTTCCGGTAAATACAACTCTTTTTCCGGAGACCGGAGAAGCCGAAGGGCCTTGAGAAACGACGCAAGGCTCGACCGTCACAAAAGAAGTCAATGCGTCAATGACTTCGAGGTTATGAGGTTCTTCGAAAAAATCGACGATGTCCTGAGCGATAAGCGGGCCGATCTGATCGACGGACTCGAGCTCGCGCCGCGCAGGCGAATCCGAATCGGCGGCCTGCACCATAGCCGAGCGCCAGTCCTGCAAATTAAGATAAGTCCGCGCGAGCAATTTTGCCGTCGCCTCGCCGACCTGAGGGATTCCAAGCGCATAAATAAAGCGTTCGAACGATATAACGCGGCGCGCGTCGATAGCCGCCAGCAGCTTGTCGACAGACTTTTCGCCCCATCCCTTGCGCCCGGCCAAAACCTCGCGATGGTCCTTCAGCCTGAAAATATCGGCAGGAGAATGAATAATCCCCTCGCCATAAAGCTCGCGCACGCGCTCGTCGCCAAAGCCCTCTATATTGAAAGCAAGCCTGCTCGTAAAATGCCGCAACCTCTCAACGGCCTGCGCCGGGCACACCAGCCCGCCGGTACAGCGGCGCACAGCCATGCCGTCCTCGCGCACGGCCAAAGAGCCACATACAGGGCAATGCGAGGGGAATACGAACGCAGGCAAATCCGCAGGACTCTTCTGCTCATCGATTCCCAAAACCTGCGGAATGACATCCCCCGCCCGCTGAATGCGAACGATGGCGCCCTCGCGAATATTCTTCCGCGCAATCTCGTCTTCGTTATGAAGCGTGGCATGGCTCACAACCACGCCGCCGACGGTCACGGGCTCCAGAACGGCAACGGGCGTCAAAGCCCCCGTGCGCCCGACCTGAATCTCGATCCTGAGAAGCCGCGTCTCGGCCTGCTCGGCGGCAAACTTGTGCGCGACGGCCCAACGCGGCGAGCGGCTGATAAAGCCGAGCCGTTCCTGCAAAGCCGTCGAGTTCACCTTATAAACAACCCCGTCGATATCGAACGGAAGCTCGAACCTCCCGTCCCCGATCTCGCGGTAATAGCGCAGCAACTCCTCCGTCCCCGCGCAAAGGCGCGACGGCCCGTTGAGTGCGAACCCCCATTCGGCCAAAGCCTTCCGCAAAGCATCCTGCGTTTCGAACCGAACGTCGTCCGAGCCGAGCGCATAGGCAAAAAAGCGCAAAGGCCTCTTCGCCGAAACCTCCGGATCGAGCTGCCGAACGCTGCCTGCCGCCGCGTTGCGCGGATTGGCGAAAACGTCTTCGCCCTCTTTTTCGCGCCGCTCGTTAAGCTTGAAAAAGTCGTCGCGGTTCATATATATCTCGCCGCGAACCTCAACAACCTTCGGATACGCCCCCCGAAGCGTCTTTGGCACATCCGCAATGGTCCGAACGTTGGCAGTGATGTTCTCGCCCGTGGTTCCGTCGCCGCGCGTGGCAGCGACGGTCAGTGCGCCGTCCTCATAGCGCAACGAACAGGACAGCCCGTCGATCTTCGGCTCGGCCATAAACTCAAGCGGCGCGTCTTCCGGCAAAGACAAAAACCTGCGAATGCGCGCGGCGAAATCGGTCACATCCTCGTCCGAAAACGCGTTAGCCAAAGACAGCATGGGAACGGCATGCTTCACCTTCCCGAATCCCGCCGCCGGAGCAGCCCCGACCCTCGTTTCCGGATCGTCGGCAGGCCTCAAATGAGGGAACTGCTCCAAAAGCGCCCTATAGCGAGCACGCAAAGAGTCGTACTCGGCGTCCGAAATGCCCGGCGCGTCTTTTTGATAATAGGCCGCATCGTGGTGCGCGATTTCGCTGGCCATG
Source organism: Alphaproteobacteria bacterium (assembly GCA_028693775.1). Taxonomy (GTDB): domain Bacteria; phylum Pseudomonadota; class Alphaproteobacteria; order UBA9219; family UBA9219; genus CAIXLI01. The sequence goes on from JAQUUS010000073.1 coordinate 3,722, forward strand.
GCCGCAAGTTCCGCGCTGGCCTCGAGCTCCGTAACCCCTGACGGTATCGTCGTTTTTTTCTTCATTGTCCCATAGTGCCCCAACCATACGGCAAGTCAAGAACACGCATCCCCAGAATAAAGCTTGCCCCGCGCCTGAATATGTTATCCTGCCGCTGCGGATATTTGCGAAAGTCATAAAAGGAATTCGAAGGAATTCAAGAATGAAAATCGCGGTGATTTCGGACACGCACGCGCAGTGGAGCAAATTGAAGGTTCCCGAATGCGACCTGCTGATCTCGACCGGAGACTACTCCGGCTATCAGGGAAACGAAGGCGAATTCCGGTTTTTCCACAAATGGCTCAACAAACAGCCCGCAAAGCACATCGTCTCCTGTCAGGGAAACCACGAAGTCTGGGTCCAGAACAATCTGGACAAAGCGCGCGAAATCGCGGCCGAAGTCGCGCCGCGCGTACATTTCATGGTGGAAGGCGGGCTTGAAATCGAAGGGATCAAAATCTGGTGCAGCCCGGTCACACCGATGTTCTACAACTGGGCCTGGAACGTAAACCCAGGCGCGGCAATCCAAGCCTATTGGAAGCTCATTCCTGACGACACCGAAATCCTCGTGACGCACGGCCCGCCTGCCGGAATTCTCGACACCTGCGAACCCGACGGCATACCGCTAGGCTGCCCGTCGCTGCGCGAGAGAATTCGCGAACTGAACCACCTGAAGCTCCACGTCTTCGGGCACATCCACTCCAGCTCCGGAAGTTGCGAAAAAGACGGGATCCGCTTCATCAACGCGTCGGTGTGCAACGAACGATACGAACCCGTCAACGGAGTCAAAATCTACGACTTCCCGGCTCCCGCAAGGCCCGGCCCCCTGCCGCGCGGACGCTCGTTAACCCAAGGTTGAGCTTGACTATCGTGAAACGAGGCCATACGATTATGTCGTTCTAATATGGAGCCGTATTCCCATGACCCTGTGTTGTTGTTGTCCCTCGCTATAGCGCCCTCCAAGGGCTTCGTTCGCGGTTTTTGCAAAGCAACAACGCAACCGGCCCCATCGCCGGACACACAGGGAGAATAAAAATGGATACAACGCCCGGTTTTTCAATCCTTTCCGATTCCGACATCCAGATCGTCAAAAGCGTATGGGAGAGCATTCGCGTCTCGGCCCGCCGCATGATCGAAGAAAATCCCGTCCTCAAGCCGCTCGGCCAGTACGCCGTACTCGAAAGCGCCGACTTCGCAACGGGCCTCAGCCGCGTCCTCGCCCGGCAACACCTCGACATCTACGTCCTCAGCCGGGACCTCGCAGAGCTTTTCCGCTCGGTCTACGAACAAGCGCCGGGCCTCGTCGCCGTGGCAGCCGCAGATCTCGTCTCGGTGACCTCGCGCGACCCGGCAGCCACAGACCCGCTCTATCCGTTCCTCCACTTCAAAGGCTACCACGCGCTCCAGCTTCACCGGATCGCGCACTGGTTCTGGCAGAACGGCCAAAAAGACACGGCGGTGTTTCTCCAAAACCGCAGCAGCATCCTCTACGCCGTTGACATCCACCCGGCCGCAAAAATCGGCAAAGGGATCATGTTCGATCACGCGCACAGCATCGTGATCGGCGAAACGGCGGTGGTAGGCGACAACGTGTCGATGCTGCACGAAGTAACCCTCGGCGGCACAGGCAAAGAGCGCGGCGACCGTCATCCGAAAGTGCGCAACGGCGTCATGATCGGAGCGGGAGCAAAAATCCTCGGCAACATCGAAATCGGCGAAGGCGCGAGCATCGCGGCAGGAAGCGTTGTGCTAAATTCGGTCCCCGCGCATACGACGGTCGCGGGCGTCCCGGCGAAGGTCGTGGGCAAACCCAAGTTCGCAACCCCCGCCGTCGAAATGGATCAAACTCTTCCCGAAGCCAGCCTCGCCGCCAAGCTTCTCGGAAGAGCTTAACCATAAGCAGGGAGAACGCCGCCCCTGCGCGGGCGCGCAGGGGCGAAAATATCGACACCGCATCAACAATATACGACGGACACCGCCCCAAAGCGGCGTCCCGGCGCACCGAATTGCCTACTGAAAATAATAGAAAAGTTATATAATCCCCGCGTTAGTTAAAGAATTTTAATAAGGTGAAACAAATGAGCAATTCAACCGCCGAAGACACCATCCAGGTCCGCGAAATTGTCGGAAAAGCAGCAGAGACCGCCGCTATCTGGGGCATCCTCTATGCCGAGTCAGCCGAACAACGCGCGATCCGCGCGGGCATCAAGGAAAGACAACCCGGATACACAAGTTCGAACAAAGGAAACAATTGGGGCTTTTACGTCATGCTGGGCCTTACAGGCGTGTGCGGAGCATCGGTTGCGAATTCGATCATCACGAAGGATCCGTCGCTCATCCCCGTGCAAACCTCTCTGTTTGCCAAACAGGTCGCCGTCAACATCGGCGCTTTTGTGGCAACTCCATGGGCGATATTCAACGGAGGCATGGCCACCTTCGGTCTCTATAACGACACGCGCGTCGCGCTTAAAAAGATCGGCGATATCGAGGTGAGAAAGCCCCATCCCGTGAGATGGCTGAAAAACAAGCTCCAAACCCACAATAACGGCTAATCCCTGCTGAAAACAACATTATTGCCCGCCCACAACCGCACCTATATCATGGCGGCCTGAAAGAGAGGCCGCCATGACCGATATTTTCGACACGACCAATCGCATCTACAACGACATGACGGAGCTGATCGGCAAAACGCCGCTGGTCCGCCTCAACAAGATCGCCTACGACGAAGGGTGCGTAGCCACCGTCCTTGCCAAGCTGGAATACTTCAACCCGCTGTCATCGGTCAAAGACCGCACCGCGCTGGGCATGATCAACGCCGCCGAAAAAGAAGGCAAACTCCTCGCCGGAGGAACGATTGTCGAAGCCACCTCCGGCAACACGGGCATCGGGCTGGCATTCATCTCCGCCATGAGAGGCTACAAGCTGATCCTCACAATGCCCGAGAACATGTCGCTCGAGCGCCGCAAGCTGCTGGCGTTTCTTGGCGCGAAAATTATCCTGACCCCGGCGAGCGAAGGCATGTCCGGCTCTGTCAAAAAGGCCGAGGAAATCACGAAAGCGACGCCGGGCGCGATCATGGCAAAGCAGTTCGAAAACCCCGCGAACCCCGCGATCCACCACTTCACAACAGGCGAGGAAATCTGGACCGATACCAAAGGCGCGGTCAATGCGTTCGTCGCTGGCGTAGGCACAGGGGGCACGCTGCAAGGCGTCGCGGAAAACCTCAAGATGCACAAGGAAACGATCGAAATTTTCGCGGTCGAGCCCGCCTCGAGCCCCATCCTTTCGGGCGGCCAGGCCAGAGTGCACAAAATTCAGGGCATCGGAGCCAACTTCATCCCGCCGCTGCTCGATCTGAAAATCGTGGACGAGATCATCGACATCGGCGACGACGAAGCCCTTGAGACCACGCGCAAACTGGCGCGCAAGGAAGGCATCCTCGCAGGCATATCGTCCGGCGCAGCCGTCGCGGCGGCAATCAAAATCGCGCAGCGTCCTGTTATGAGAGGCAAAACGATCGTCGCCCTCCTCCCCGACACAGGCGAGCGATATCTCTCCTCGGAGCTCTTCAACATCGAATAACGCGGCCCTTGCGTTAACCATGACCGGGTTTTCGCCATCATTGAACGCAAACGGCCTGATTTTTTCCGCTACAGCGGCATTTTCCAAATTACTTTCGTTTACATGGCGTTATACTGCATATCGATGACTAACGAGGAGAATAAGGCGTGAAAAAGAGCATTAGCCACGAAACTCTTTGGAACGCAGCCTGCATG
>JAQUUS010000074.1 GCA_028693775.1 Alphaproteobacteria bacterium
TCGCGGCCAAGCACGGGATCGTCGGTCTGACGAAAGTCACGGCGCTGGAGCTCGCGGGCAGCGGCGTAACCTGCAACGCAATATGCCCCGGATGGGTTCTGACCCCGCTGGTCCAGAAACAGATTGATGCGATTGCGGCGCGCGACGGGCTCGACAACGCGCAAGCATCCATCAGGTTGCTCGAAGAGAAGCAACCGTCCAAGCAGTTCGTAACGCCGGAGCAGATCGGCAAGCTGGTGATCTTCCTGTGCTCTGAAGGCACGGATCAAATCACCGGGTCTGCATACAGCATCGACGGAGGTTGGGTAGCTAGGTAGGTTATATCAGGTGGTTTAATGGTAAACGCGGGGCCCTCGGGTCCCGCGTTTTGTTTGTGGCAAGAAGCCGAGGCTATCGGTATACTGGATATATAAAAGAGAGATATATTCCGGAGACGGCCATGAGTTATTATTTTTCCGCGAGCCCCGCGCCGCAAGCGCAGGATGCGTACAAAAAGTTCAAAAATCACTATGGGCAGGCGGATTCCCCCGCCGACGCGGACTGCCTGATCTCGCTTGGCGGCGACGGACAAACGATCAAAGTCCTCCAGCTCGGGATCGCGCACCAAAAGCCCGTGATGGGCATCAACTTCGGCCACGTCGGGCACTTCCAGAACATCCACAAGCCGGATTCCGATTACAAATATCTGGACGAGCGCATAAAAGAAGCCGAGGTCGTCGAACTCAGCCCCCTCAAAGTGACGGCTGAGTTCCTGAGCGGCGACATCGTCACGGCGTTCGCCATCAACGAAGCGACGATCTGCAACGACAACAGCACCGGACAGGCGATCTACCTGCGCATCTCCATCGACGACATCGAGCGCATCGCGCGCCTCGGCGGCGACGGCCTGATCGTGGCGACGACAGCGGGAAGCACAGGCTACAACAAGTCTGCGCATGGTCCGATCCTGCCTTTGGGCGACGATTTGCTGGCGCTGACCCCCAGCAATCCGTTCGAACCAGCCTACCAGCAGCCTGCCGTGATCCGGCCAAGGCCCATCCGCGTAGACGTTCTGACCCCCGACCTTCGCAAAGCGAAAGTCCTTGCCGACGTCAACCTGTTGGGCCTCGACACCAGGGTCGTGGACATCGAACTGGACCCGACGCACAAATACCGGCTTTTATACGACAAAGGCTACAGCCTCTACGAAAAGGTCATGCGCTCGCAGTTCCTGAAGACGCCGAGTCTCTAGTAGCCAAGGTTTTTTCCCAAAATTTTGGGATCTGGAAAGAGTCGCGGTCTGCGCGTATCCTTGAGCGGACATGATTCAACTGTTTCAAGAGGTTCCGCCATGGCCCCGTCCAAGCACGCTCAAACGCTCAGTCTGCACGCCGGATACCGCTGCGACCCTGCAACGGGCTCTGTAGCGGTGCCTATCAACATGACATCGGCCTACCAGTTCCAGAGCACGGAGCACGCGGCCAAACTGTTCACGTTCGAAGAGCAGGGCAACATCTACACGCGCATCACAAACCCGACAGTCGAAATCCTCGAAAAACGCCTCGCGGCCATCGAAGGCGGTTCCGCCGCGCTTGCCTTGGCATCCGGGCAGGCGGCAGCGTTCTACGCCATCCAGAACGTCGCGCGTGCAGGCGACAATTTCGTGAGCTCGACCGAACTCTACGGCGGCACCTACAATATGTTCAAAACCATCTTGCGCGCGCAGGGCATCGAAGCGCGTTTCGTAGACCCGTCCGACCCCGAAAATTTCCGCCGCGCGACCGACAGCAAAACGCGCGCCTATTTCGCCGAAACGCTCCCCAATCCCAAGCTGAATGTTTTCCCGATCGCCGAAGTCGCCGAAATAGGCAAAAGCTTCGGCCTCCCGTTGATCGTGGACAACACAGCCGCGCCGCTTCTGTGCCGCCCCTTCGAGCACGGAGCCGCCGTCGTTTTATACTCGCTGACCAAATGGATCGCAGGCCACGGCAACAGCCTCGGCGGCGCCCTGATCGAAAGCGGCGCGTTCGACTGGTCCGCCGTCCCGGAGCGCCTTCCCGCATTCAACGCCCCCGATCCCTCGTATCACGACGTCGTATGGTCAAACTTCGCCAAGCCGTTCGGCCCCGTGGCGTTCACAATGAAAGGCCGCGGCAGCCTGATGCTGAATCTGGGCTCGTGCCTGTCGCCGTTCAACGCGTTCCTCATCATGCAAGGCCTCGAAACGCTGGCCCTGCGCATGAGAGCGCACAGCGAAAACGCCTCCGCCGTCGCCGCCTATCTGAATGAACACCCCTCTGTGGCGCGCGTCATCCACCCGTCCTTGGCGACAGGTGCAGCCAAAGCGCGTGCAACCAAATACCTGAAAGGCGGTTTCGGCGGCCTCGTGGGTTTTGAGCTGAAAGGCGACGCCCTCATGGGCAAGAAATTCATCGATGCGCTGAAGCTGTTCTATCACGTCGCAAACATCGGCGACACGCGTTCACTGGCCACGCATCCGGCCTCGACAACCCACAGCCAGCTTTTGCCCGAAGAGCAAATCGCCGCGGGCGTCTCTCCGGGCTATGTAAGGCTTTCGGTGGGGATCGAGCACATCGACGACATTCTGAGCGACCTGACCCAAGCCCTCCAGGCGGCGGGAGCGTAAGTCCGTCAACTTCCTAAAAGTCAATCCTCGAACGACGGCTTGCGCGACCTGTGCGGAATGACTTCGATTTCGCGCCTCATAACATCGTTGAGTGTGCCGCGGCGTTCGATGAGCGAAACCGCGCCGTCCTTGTCGATCATGAGCGAGGCCGGGAGGTTCATGGAGTTGTATTCGTTTTTCATCGAGTGCGAATAAGCGCCGATATGTCCCATCACCATAAGGTCGCCGACCTTGATTTCGGGGAATTTTCGCGGAGCCAAGGTGCCGCCTTCCTCAACCGTAAAAACGTCGCCGGACTCGCACAAGTAACCGCCGATAACATAGTCTTTTTCGTTACCCGGCGTGCGCCCGTCGTGCGGAATGAAGCTTATCGGATGATAGCTGCCATACATCGCGGGCCTCGGATTGTGATTCATTCCCGAATTGACGATGGCATAGTTGTATCCCGGCGTCGATTTGACCGCGCCGACCGTGGCAATCAAGATTCCGCTTTCCGCGACCACATACCGCCCCGGTTCGATATAAAGGGTGATACTGCGTCCCAGTTCCTTTGAATATTGCTCCATGCTGGCGGAGAGAGCCGAGCCCCATTCGTTCAAGGGCATTGGCTTGTCGGTTTCGGGATTATAAACCACGGGAATACCGCCGCCGAGGTTAATGAACTCAAGATTCTCGAACGTGCGCGCGAACTCGAGCGTTTTGTCTTTAATGCGCAGCCAGTGGCTGAGATCCGCGCCCGAACCGATATGGGAGTGCACGCCGATAATTTTGATCCCCAGGTTTTTCGCGACGGCTTTCGCGTCCTCAAGCTGGTCGAAATAAATGCCGTGCTTGCTGCTCGGCCCGCCGGTATTGGTCTTGTTCGAATGGCCGTGCCCTTCGCCGGGATTGACGCGAATGGAGCAATAATGATTTTTCTTGATGGATCCGATCAGCCTGATCTGGTCGATCGAGGTGCAGTTGATGAGAACGCCGATTTCGATCAGATAGCTGTAAACGTTCTTTGTGGCCCCTTCGCCGGTATAAAAAATCTGGCTCGGTTCGAACCCGGCAAGAAGGCAGCGATCGACTTCGTTAATGGAGGAAGCGTCGATCCAGAGTCCTTCGTCCCTGACGATTTTCAGAACCTTTTGAAGGGTCAAAGCCTTGCAAGCATAGCGTATATGGCTGTTTTTGTAGGAGATCGCCTGTTTAAGCTCTTTGCATCGCTGACGAATGGTCTTTTCGTCGAAAATGTATAATGGCGTATGGTAATCGGCGGCGAGTTTAACCAAATCGACATCGGAAACGAAGGTCATGAAAAGCTCCCAATTATTAAGCCTTTTTGCAGAATATAGAGGGACATAAGGAAATACAACAAACTTTGTATCGCCGGAAAATGAGAGCCTGCTTGCGGCCAACCCGACGCCTCTTCATAGAGTTAATTATATTTAAAAATAGGGAAAATAATTAATTTCGGATAAAATCCCCCGAATGTCGATTTAGGAACACGTTGTTATTCCGAATTAATTTTTAACGCTTGGAGAATTTTATGGTTTCCCCAATCCCAATGCCGGACGAGAGAGAGAACGCTCAAGAGATTCCTCAAATTCCCGGGAACCTGTACACGCCGATCACATATTCCAAAAAAGACCGCGAATACAAATTCGAGGGCGTTTCGCTCAAAGGCATCTTCGAAAGGAACGGCACATGTTACGTTACAAGCCTTCCACATATCCGGCGCCGTTTTGAACAGCTGAAGAAGGACATCTGTTATCCGAAGATCAGGGTGTTGTACGCGATGAAAGCGAACAACGACCCGGCGGTTCTCCGCTATGTTGCGAGTTTGGGTGCGGGCGTCGATACGACCAGCCCAGCCGAAGTCCTCGTTGCGATGGATAACGGTTTCAAGCGGAAAGACATCGTCTACACGGCGAACGGCATGAGCGATGAGGACATGGTCTTCGTGCACAAGAAGCGCGTGTTCATGAACTTCGACTCCCTCGACGCCTTGGAGCGTTACGGCAAGCTGATCGAAAGCGAACGCAGCGCCAAAGCCGAAAAATCTGCTTCCAGGAAGAAAAGCAAGAAGAAAGCCAAGCCGGTCGAGATTTCGCTGCGCTTTGACACGGGAATTATCGGCGGAGAACGCGCGCGTGTGCAAACAACAGGCGCGGATTCGAAATTCGGCATCCCCGTCGGATATGACGCCGAAACGGATGAGTTGGCGGCAAGGCAGGGCTTGCGCCTCGAAACGGCCAAGGACGCCAAGGCCATCGCCGACAAATACGGCCTGAAAGTCACGATGGTGCATGTGCATACGGGAAGCGCCGTCGACGGAAAACCGTTTGTCGAATCCGCGAAAAGGCTCTTTCAGATAGCGGAGATGTTCCCCGACCTCGACAAGATCGACCTTGGCGGCGGGCTGAAGGTGAGCTATTCGCCGGACGACAAGCCTGTCGATTACAAGTGGCTTGGCGGTGAGATAAACGATCTCGCAAGCGCCCTGAACAAAAAGCTGGGCCGCGAAGTGACGGTCTGCTTTGAGCCGGGAAAATATCTGGTGGCGGAAAGCACCGTCTTCCTGACCAAGATCAACGAGATCAAAACGAAAATAGCCAAGGTGATAACGGCCGAAGAGCAAGACGCGCGTCTTGTGACCAAAACATTCTGGCTCACCGATGCGGGCCACAATCAATGCCCGAGGCCGACAAACATTCAGGATAAAGACGGCAACCCGGCCTATCATCACGTCATAAACGTCTCGAATCCCAAGGGCGAAAAAACGTGGGTCGATAAAATCACGGGCAAGCTCTGCCTTACGGGCGACCTCTTCGCCATCAACCGCTGGATTCCGAAGGCCTTGAAAGATCATGTCCTTGGCGTGCTGCATACGGGTGCTTATTGCGACACCGTCTCAAGCAAATTTAACCTGAATCCCCAGGCGGCGTGTGTCGTCATCAAGGATGATGGCGAAGAAAAAGTGACGCGCAAGGCGTTGACCTACGAGCAAATGGCCAGAAGCCATCGCCGCGAATACAATCTTTAAATTGAATTGGAGAATAATATTATGAGCGCATTTGAAGCTCTATTGTTCACGTCGGCAATTAAGGAATTGACTCCCGAAGAGCTGGATGCAGCCTTTAAAGAAGGAATCCGGGTCCGCCTCGGGGACGAGCAAACGCTGGTCAGCCTAAAATATGCCGATGCGCAAGATTCGAGAGCCCTTGCGCGCCTTGTTCAGGAGCAGCGCCTCGCAAACGACACGACCGTCGTCGAAGGCTATATCGAAAGCGCGCGGGATCAACGCGACGAAAAGGGCCGGAACTTTTTTCAGGCATATTGGGACAATAAATTTGCGGCAGAGAACCCGAACGCCCGAACGATCAAAGCCGTCATCGACGGGAAGATTGTCGGCGTTTCCCGTTTCGAAGCCTACGACAAGCCGGAGAATGCGGATATCGTAACGGCCATCAAGGCGTCCAAAGACCCCGAAAACGCCAATCCTCCGTTCGACCTGCTCGAGGTCAACAAAACGCTGAATCTGGATGCATGGCAGACCTGCAAATGGGGCGAGGGGCATCAATTCTACATAGACGCCGAGCATCACGGAAAAGGCCTCGGCAACATTCTGTTCGATTGCGCGATCGTTTCCTTAGGGAAAATGGGCTGCGACAGGATGCTTCTCAATGCGCTCAGCGGCAACACGGACGCCTTGTCGTTTTATGAGCACAAGGGGGCCGTCTGGGGCGCGAAGATTGTGGAACACAATACAAGAAACGGTATCGTCTACACGGTGCCGTGCGACCTGCTTGGTGTGGATTGCACGGAAAGCCGCCGGAGCCTGACGCCCCGTCCGCAGTCGATTTCGAATATATCGCTTGGCTAACTGGTTGGGGCGGGAGGGATCGAACCTCCGAATGGTGGAATCAAAATCCACTGCCTTACCGCTTGGCTACGCCCCAGCATCCATTCGGGATTAGGGGTATAGCGGCTGTTTTTTATTGCCGCAATGAAATTATTGGCTTTTTTAGAGCCAAAACGGGCTTGTAAGGGCCAAAAGCCTCTGTTATCGGGGGGTTATCGAATGTACCACTTGCCGTCAGTATTGGCGACCTGGCCCTTGACTTTAAGCCTGTGAAGCGCGGTACGAACGGTTTTTCCGGCGATGCCGCTTTTTTTAATGATTTCGGCGCCCTTGAGACCCATGTTGTTTCTGACGAATTCATAAACGGCGGCGGAATCCGTTCCCTGCTTGAAGGGATTTTGGCCAGAGAGGTCTTCCGAAGAGGGGATCTCCGAAATGGTCAAGGGTTGACCGAGGGCTTTGAGTACTTTTTCGAGAGCGGCCTGATAGCCTTTTTTGTAGGCGGCGGCTTCCACTTCCTTGATGAAGGCGAGGTAATCTTCTGTGGATTTCATTGTATCATCCTTGGACTGGAACTGTGCTGTGTGCATCATAGAGGGGTTTGGCGGATACAACAAGAATGCATCTGGACGTATGGACGCGCGCGAGTCAAGAGCGAATGCGTAAAAGTTGAAGCGGAGGCGTTTTCCTCCTAGAGTGCGGCGCGCTCCGCGAGGCGAAGAAGTAATTTTTATGGAAACGGGAACGAGATGATACGTCAGTCGTACGATTGGATATTGAGGCAGGCCGAGAAAACATATGCCGAATGGATTCTTTTCTCGATTGCGTTGGCGGAAGCGTCGTTTTTCCCGCTGCCGCCGGATATTCTGTTACTGCCGATGGTGGTTGCGCGGCGAGACAAAGCGTGGCGTCTTGCGGCGGTATGCACGCTGGGATCGGTCATCGGCGGCCTGATCGGATACGGAATCGGCGTCTTTGCGATGGCGACTCTGGGGCAGTGGATTATCGACACCTACCATCTGCAAAGCGCCTTTGATGCCTTTCATGACGGCT
>JAQUUS010000075.1 GCA_028693775.1 Alphaproteobacteria bacterium
CTTATCCGAGTTTGGCGGACTTCAGGAACGCTCTCGATGGCTAATCTGAGCATCGGTGCGTACAACGATGCTTCTCGCGGGGACCGCGCTCATTCTGTCCGTTATGCCCATACGCCAAGAACGGCAATCGCCGTAGGCGCGTCGCAGACGCTTGTCCCGGCAGGGGGCGGGATTTCTTCGTCGGTGCGTATAGCGGCATACCAAAGATCTGGATCGCCAACGGCGGGGACTTCAGGGACGGTTACGCCGTCTTCTGTGCGCTCGGCTATGGCCGTGCGGCCCTGTATCGGCCCGATGCTGCTTGGAGGGGCGCAGCCGGACGCGTCCTCAATCATTGCGGCAAGTATATCGTAACTTGATGATGAAAAATAGTAATCCGTCATGATGTATATCCCTTGATTGTTTTGATATGCGATCTGTCGAGATTTGTCGGCACATGATAATCTCCGGAAGAAAGACCCGTTATATCCTGTGTGCTGTCGTCGTCTAAAGTGCAGCGAAGCCGCGTCACGCCGGGCGGTATCGTGAACGAAAGATCGTCAGCGGCTCGCGTAGCCGATGCCGAATATGTCGGTATGTAGGACGTGGCGGACGCTCCAGCTTCAAGCTGTTCGCCAAAAACGTATAGATATAAACTGGTTCCCGTGTATGTAGGCAAATTCGATGCCGATGTATTATTGTTTGTCAATAAAAGGTAACCGTCGCTTGTTGAACTGTAAGTGTTAATCGCTGTTCCCGTTATGGAGATTCGATACCATCCGTCGCCGACGGCCTCGATTGACGGCGTAACGGCATTGTAGGTTCCTATTGAGCCGGTGGTTAAATCGAAGTTGGCGTAATTGTTCGAAGCAAAGCTGCCGGTATTAAACATTAGCTGGGCGACGGTTGCCGTTCCGGCTTTCACATAATAGGATTTCGTATAGGGATCGCCCGCCGTGTATGACGTCACTCCGAAACGAATAATGCCGTGAGTGCCGGATCCCGTGGTTTCCGTAAGAAGCGCGGCGTTCATCAGGTTGTTCGGGGCCGTTGCGCTGTTGGCGGTTAACGTTGTTCCGTATTGCGTCCAGCGGCTTGGTTCTCCGAACATTGAGTGTGGAATCGCATTCGTTCTGCTTTCTTCGATAAGTACGCCCTTTATGGCCGACGTTAGGGGATCGTTGTCAAAACGGGGGCCATAACAGGCCGCGCTCGTTGTCTCGTTGTACAGATGAGGACTGTCGTAGGATGTCGGTTCCAGTTGCGCGTTTGAGACCTCGCCGCTAACCGTGAATGTCACGGACGATGTGCCTGCCGTAAACGAAAGGGAGACTCTCGTGCTTGCATCCGTTCCGGTGAGCGACCCCGAGCCTCCTTCAGAAAGGACAACGGATCCGGTTCCATAAAAAGACAGCGTATAATCTTGGCCTTCTGTCACGGTCACGCTTTGTGTGCCAAGCGTTGTAGAGCCAGTCAGCATGTTGACGGGCGCATAGACGAGCTTGCCTGCGCTGTCGTATATGGTTTTGTTCGATTGGCTGCTATACGATACGCCTTGTGGGAGTATGCCGTTGAGAAACGAGTATAGACAGGCGTTTCTGGCCGGATCGTCGAAGAATTGGATGATATTGTACATCTTATACGACCCTCAGAATAAGGCTGATCTCTCGGTCATCGGCCTGGTTGACAGGACTGCCGCTCGCGCCGGAACGAAGACGCACATATTGAAACGACGAGAATTGTACCGGAGACAGGACCACGCAGGTCGAAGCCGCGGCCGTGGCGGTAATTTCCGTTCCGTTCGCGTCATAGAGGTCGTACCAGGTCGTTCCGCAATCCGGAGAGACCTGAAACGTTAAACGCGCCGCTGTCCATGATGAGGGCATTGCAATCGCAAATAAACGGAGGCCTTTCAGGTTTATGGTGTTTGTGAGCGAGGTTCCGCTGGCTATGGTTGTCGGGATGTTGTCCCATACAGATATAAAAGCATCCTTGTTGGACATAGTGGTTTCTCTTTCTTTGCTTATGGTGTGTTGAAAATAAACGCGCGAGTCCGCGGCTTTCGTTAGGAAAGCGACGGCGGATTGTTTCAGGTTTCAGGAACGGCTCGATGCGAGGTGCTTGATCGTGTTTTGCGACGTAGACGCAGTTCGCCGTAAGATGTCAATAGGACAAATCCCACGCGGATGCAAGTGAAAAATCATAAACCTCAAATTTTTTCTGAAGACGAATGTCGTTGATAGAATTCAACAATGTAAGGCGTATGGTTAATTCCGGCTCTGGCCGTGATAAAAATCATGGCGTTGCCCAGTATAATTTTTGACTGGCATGAAAAGCTGATAGGTCGTCGTCGGAAATTGCGTTATCGAAGATTATGACTTCTCCGATATCGCCGTCGAAGAACTTTTTTGAATGAAGATAATTTGTGCCGTAGCCGAGCGTCGCGCCGAAGGGCGCATATTGAAAATATATTGACAATTGTTTCGCCTTGCCCTGTGCGTCTGGTTTTCCATCCTTATAGACCTTCATGCCGTCCGAGGAGTCCGCCTTATAGCGCCCGGAGTATATGTGCCATGCGGTTACATCGACAAATGAGAATTTCAGGGAGGATTCTCCGGAAAGGGCATAGGCTTGCGGTCCGAATTGGACAAGCTGGTTATTGAACCACTGGATGAGCGGCGCGGTCGAGGAGAATCTGTTGGTTTTCGCCGCGAATAACAGGGTTTGCCCCGTATGCTTCGAAATTTTCGATGTGTCTTTCAGGCTGCTTGATTCAAATCTCATGCACGGTTTTTTGTTTTGGCAGCTATAGATGAACATCGGTTGAAGCGTTTTGTCTGCTTGTGTGAAATGATTTTCATCTGGCCCCTGATCGTAACATGTGTCGACATAAACTTTTGATCCGGCGGCCCATTTTGATACGGCTTGCGTATCGATGGTTGAATTCAACGCAAGCATGTCGGCGGGATAAAAGTCTTGTGCGGTGTCGTCGGAACTGCGGCGGAGTTTCATCAACGGTCCCGAGTAAAGAGGATATAGTTTGCGAACCGAACAGATATTTATTGCGCGGGCCGTTTTAACCGCCGAGAAATCGCTGGGGGTCGTGTTGACCGGCAGAACAGGAGCGGAAACACTTGAATTGTCTGTTGTCGCGGTAAGTCCTATTGTTCCTGTCGCGGCGAGCGTATAGGAAAAATTCGCAGAGGGATAGGTTCCCGACAAAGTAAGCGTTGGGGGACTGAAGGTGCCTCCTCGGCCGCCGTCGGTGAACGTTACGGTCATCGGTTTTTGCAGATAGCCGGGGTATGTGACGGTAAGCGGATAGGTAACGCCTTTTGCTCCTTCTATTCCTTTCGGAATCTGCGGGTCTGACTGTGAGACGGAGAAGGAGGATGTCGGGCGAACGGAGTGGCGAAACGTAACCATTGAATAGGCGGGATGGCTTATTGTCACTATATTGTCGGATGAATCGGCTGTTATGCTTTGGGCGGCCAATGTTTTGTCGTTGTTTATGCCGTTTCCGATCGCAGCGGCGATCGACGCTACGGTATCTTTTTCGGAGGTTTGATAATCAATTTTGGCGTAATAAAGGCCCGTTTGTGTCGGGACGCTGACGGTATATTTGATTTTATTTCCCGCCGCGACAGAACCCGTTACGGTGACTTTTGTTTTAGCAAGCGGTTTGATGATTAGCGACGCCGGATATCCCTTGCCGGTGTATTTGGTCAGGATGGACATTTGAGGGGTGTCGGTGCCGTCGGATCTTTTATTTATTGAATAGTTGTATCCGTCTCCAAACCATGCGCCCGCGGACCAATAGGTGAATTGAACGTGGTTGGCGCGCAGATAGTCGAGCGCTATGTCGAGTATACTCAGCCATTCACGCGCGTCCCGTCCGGTGCCTGTTTCGGTGACGGCGCATTTTTTTCCGTTCTTGTTGCACCATTCGACAAAGGTTTTATAGCGGTTTAACAGCGTTTGGGCGGTTACGCCGCGCGCGGATTCCTCAGGCCAATGGAAATTCGTTCCTGAATTGTTGTGGTCGGGATAGGCATGCGCGTTGAAAATCAGTTTGTCTGAAGGGTCTATCAGCTTTTTCAGGGCGTCGTTTCCGCAGGTCAGCCAGCTGTGCGCTCCGGAATAACAGGTGCCTTCGGCATATATATATGAATTCGGGTCAACCGTTCTGATTGCGCGGATCGCCGCCTGATAGGCGCTGATGAGCGCCGGCGCTTTGCATGTCGGACAGACGGGTTCGTTCATCAGATCGTAGCCGTATAGTGCGGGATTGTTTGTGTAGCGTTTTGCGATCTTTTGCCATACATCGGCGAAATCGTCGTCCGTTGTATCCGTTCCGCCAAGGCCCCACCACTGCCACGATCCATATGAATGAAGGTCGATTATGATTTTTGCGCCGACGGAGGCTGCATCGGAAAAGACCCGATCGAGTTCAGACATGTATTGTTCGTTGAGCTCGCCTTTGAGGATCTGCTGCGTGCGCGTCCATGAAATCGGGATGCGCAGGAGACAAAGGCCCTTTTCTGCACAAAGGTACTTCATGTCCGCAGGTGTGGGCAGGCAGTAGTTGATCCACGCCTTGCCGCCGTTGTTCCATAATATTCTTATTCGGCTTCCTTTCGCAGGCGCTTTCGCAAACCGGATCGACATCGTGTTTGCGCCGATGTCGTAGCTTCCAGATATGCCTGAACCGGCAATGTTTCCGTTTTTATCCGAACGGCCGAAAAGCTTCCCTGCGAGAATGTAGATGGGGAATTGGGGATCGATGGCTACGTGCGACTGGGGATCGGATCCGTTGCCGACGATATTCGATACCTTGAATGTCTTTGAAACGCCGTCGCCTCTTAATGTGTCGTTGGCCGTTAGAGATCCCTGTTCCATGCAACTGATGTTCGCTCCGAACATATAGGCTTCCGTTGCGGGGGCCGGTTCGCCGGTCGGTGCGGCTGCAACGGGCGAGGAGAGCGCTATGAACATTAGAAAAGCCGTTATCAGTCGTATCATGCGCCTCTCCGGTTTCTCGGATGGATTTAAGGGGATTTCGATTCGTCTTGCAACCGTTGTGGGGGGGGGGCTCCTCTTTATTCTGCGCCGGTGTCAAGCCTGCGCGCACTCAGGTTTGTGGTTTTGCGCTTTTCAGTTTGTTCAGACACTCTTTCATCTTCGCTGTTTTTTCGGCAAAAACCGCTTCGCTGCTTAGATATGTCGGGCCGGATGCTATTTCTTTCAAGGCCTTGGCGGCGGCTTCGGTATATTTGGCTTCGGGGTCTATATGGAAAAACCCGAGCGCACGTTCATAAGGTTTCAGGCATGCCGAGAAAATTTTATTCAAAAGATTGACAAGCCTGAGCGGAAAGGCGGAGTGTTTCTGGCTGTTGAAGCGTTTGTAAAAAGCGACGGCGTCTTCGGCGGAGCCGTTGTTTATAAACAGGCGTTTATGGGTGAAGCTCATAAGGAAGTTCGCCATTCTTGCGCGCCGGGAACTCGGCGGCAATAGACGCGGAACATAGGGGACGCCCATGGAGAGCGTCCAGTCCAGCCATTTGAACGTATTTGAGTTTGGCGTTGCGACAAGGGGAATCCACGGCACTCTTAATGTGTCCGCGACAATTGCGGCGTGCATCGCGTCTGCCAGCACAAGCCGCGCGCTTCGGATGCGTTGCGCCAGTTTTGTGCTGTCGGCCGTCGGATCCAGATACTCTATGCCCGCTTTGTCGCAGGCTTTTTTCCACAATCCTTTTTCCAGCGCCGTCAAGTGAGGCATGAACACGACGCCTTTGCGCTCCTCTTTGGATATAGGGGCGTATTCTGGCAGGAAGGAGAGAAAGAAGGCTCCGTCCGTTATGGCCTTGTCTTGTGGAAGGCCCAATATTTCGGCAGACAAGGGACCTCTTACGCACAGGATGTTCCAATTGTCGGAGCCGAACCCTTGCGGCTTGGGGCCGTAGCCGACGCCGCTTCCAAGCACGATCCATTGACAATCTTGTGGCATGTTGATCGATATGATCGTGCCTATGACGGAAACCTGCATGGATGGGTCGCCGTCAAAAAAATCCGGAATCAGTTTTTCCCACAGCCAGCCGTTCAGGGCGTCGCCGAAGTTTTCAAACCGGGGATCGACGTAATAATAAAGCTTCATTGCGCGTTCCTATGTGTTCGCTTCTTTTTCCAATTGGGACAGTTCTTCCGCGATGGCTTTTTTCGGCATTTTCCTTTTAAAGATTTCTCGTTTGAAGAAATTGGCCGCCATCATGATTTTTTTATACATAAGCAACAGTCCTGCAAGGCCGTAGGCGCCCGCGCCGACAAAAAGCGTGCCGAAAAGCTTTGCCCAGGCGTTGTCAGAAAGATATCCGCGGTGGATGAATAGCCGCATTGCCCCATAAGCGGCAATTGCAGACAGGCAGATCGGCCATAGCCCACGGATGTTTCCCCACAAGTTGATCTTGAAACGCCGCTTCAGGAAGTTCAGATAGAACGGCTGGAAAGCGGCTCCTAATAGCGCCATGAATATGCCGTATAGAATAAGGCCATTCGGATAGGGGAGGACAAACAGGAGCGCCAATCCGATGATCGTAGAGACAATTTTGATTTTCAGAAAGATATTCAGCTGATTGTGCGCGCGAAACAATTGCCGGATGATGATGCCCGACGGCCAGCAGATGGACGCCAGAAAATATATTTGCAGCAGCCCGATGGAAGACACCCATTTGTCTTTGAAGAAGAGCGGTATGTATATTTCCGCCGTCGCGCAAGCCATGGCTATTGCGGGAAATAACAACAGGCAGCTTATGAACAGGGCTTTTCCGGCTATGGACTGTTGCTCTTTGATATTGTCTTTGATCTGGGCAAAGGCCGGATAGAGGACGGATAGCGGGGGGGCGATTGTGGTGCTCAGAAGCGCCGACTGGATCCGGAGGACGAAGGCGTAGATGCCCAACACCGTCGGGCCCAAAACGCGGCTTATGAAAAATCTCGGTATCTCTCCGTCGCAAAAGGACACTATGTTGAATGCAAGCATCTTTAGCCCGGGGATGATGGCTTTTCTCGCGGCCGAAAACGAAAAAACAAGATGCGGATGCCAGTGAGCGCTCGACCAGACCACCATGTTGATGACAATGTATTGTGTGATTTGCTGCCAGATGAGCGCGTATGTTCCATAGTCATGTATGGCCATCACTATTCCGACAATTCCCCCGATAATCGCCGCGGCGAGCGTTCGTATCGTATAAATCTTGAAGTCGAGATTCTTCAGGATCAACATATTGGGTACGACTGACAGCGAAAGCAGGGTCGGCAGCACCGAAAACTGGTACAGGAGGTCGACCAATCTTGGCTGGTTCATGTAGGCGGCCAGCGGGTGGCTTGTCAGGACGCAAAAACAGCTAAGGCTCAGACCGGCTACAAGCGTTGACCAGAAGAGGCTGGATAGTGTCAATTCCTCTTTCATTTG
>JAQUUS010000076.1 GCA_028693775.1 Alphaproteobacteria bacterium
GCTGGCGTGGAAAATCCCGGCGACTCTCATTGCCAACACGGCCACAGGCGCCCTTGCCCTGGCCGCTGTCAGCGGCAACACAAGCGTGAAGCTTTTCATGGTTGCGGGGGCTGCGGCGACCGTTGCGTTCGGCGGCATGGCGGTCGGGGAGACTTTGCGCAAGCTCCCCCAAAAAACAAACGATCCCGGATTTCAGCCCGCATAGGCAGGCAGCTATAACATGCAACACGAATGTTCGTTCGCGTTCACCTTGCGGCCTACGAAGTTCTTGTTGTCTCTGTTGGCTTTTTGAATGATGTCCAGCTCGACGAGCACCACACCGTTCGGCAGGGCCGGAGCCGTCGCAAGCGCTCTGGAATATTGCTGAAACGAAATATCCGGCGCTTTGTAATCCTTCCCTTCGTGCGAAATCAGGAGCCCCGGCTTGAAGGTTCGATTCTGGCTGCCCGGCCTGTAGCTGTTCCATCTTTCGCGCGTGTATTCCGCTTGCTGAACGACAAATCCGGACAACGATGTCATCCAGTCATCCGACGACGGAGTCAGACACCCGTACGAACGCCCATAGTTTTCGCCGTAGGTTCCGAATAATTCCGATGCAGTCAGAAATTGAAGAACAATTTGTGGCTTGGGTTTATCGTCTTGATCTATATGGGCCATCGAAAGTCCCCTTTAAAATATTTCTTTGTTTCCAACAGCATATTACCTGTTTGCGGGGAGATAAAGCCCCCTTCTTTCGACCTCCGAAACACGACGGCGGCCTCGAAAATAAAATAACTTTTGATTCCAAATGGTTATTATTATTTTACGCTCCAAAAAAAACGGCTCCAAAAAATTGAAAATATCGTTTCGTTTACTATATCCTTAGCATTCTCCAACAAAATGGCGAACCGGGCAAAGCCCGGACCGCAAGGAACAAAGGCAGTTACGTGAACAACACCATCGGCAAAAATATCGCTCTTCTTTTTATCATCGGCTTGCTCGCCGCTTTGCTGTTCAGCACCTTCCGCAGCGGCGGCCCGGAACCCGAACAGACCATTATGCCTTTCAGCGATTTCATGAAAAGGGTCGATGAAGGCAAGGTCGCCGACGTTCTGATCCGCGGCCCCTCGTTGACCGGGCATTTGTCGGAAGGCGGCACCTCTTTCGAAACCTACATTCCGGGCGACGCCACCGTTACCGACAAATTGCTTTCCAAGGGCATCGCCGTGAAGGCTCAGCCCGAAGATCATGACGCGCTGACCTTTTGGGGCTTTGTGCTCAACTATGCGCCGTTCCTTCTCATTATCGGGCTCTGGATCTTCTTTATGCGCCAGATGCAAAGCGGCACGGGCCGCGCCATGGGCTTCGGACGCAGCCGCGCGCGCATGCTGAACGAAAAAACCGGCAAGGTTACCTTCGAGGACGTGGCCGGAATCGACGAAGCCAAGCAGGAGCTTCAGGAAGTCGTCGATTTTCTGAAAGACCCGCAGAAGTTCCAGAAACTCGGCGGAAAAATTCCCAAGGGCGTTTTGCTCGTCGGCCCTCCGGGCACCGGCAAGACGCTTACCGCTCGCGCCGTCGCGGGCGAAGCGGACGTTCCGTTCTTCACCATTTCGGGCTCCGATTTCGTCGAAATGTTTGTCGGCGTCGGCGCGAGCCGCGTGCGCGACATGTTCGAACAGGGCAAGAAAAACGCGCCTTGCATCATCTTCATCGACGAAATCGATGCCGTCGGCCGCCATCGCGGCGCTGGCCTCGGCGGCGGTAACGACGAACGCGAACAGACCCTCAACCAGCTGCTCGTCGAAATGGACGGCTTCGAGGCAAACGAGGGCGTTATTCTGATTGCGGCCACAAACCGTCCCGACGTTCTGGATCCCGCCCTTTTGCGCCCGGGCCGTTTCGACAGGCAGGTTGTGGTTCCCAATCCCGACATTCTGGGACGCGAGAAGATCCTGAAAGTTCATATGCGCAAGGTTCCCCTTGCCGCAGACGTCGATCCGAAGATCATCGCTCGCGGAACGCCCGGCTTTTCGGGCGCCGATCTTGGCAATCTCGTCAACGAAGCCGCGCTGATGGCTGCGCGGGCCGACAAAAACGAAGTTAGCATGAAGGAATTCGAGGCCGCCAAGGACAAGGTCATCATGGGCGCGGAACGCCGCTCCATGGCCATGACCGACGACGAAAAGAAACTGACCGCCTATCACGAGGCCGGTCATGCCCTTGTGGGCCTCAATGTGCCCCAGAGCGACCCGCTGCACAAAGTCACAATCATTCCGCGCGGCCGCGCGCTCGGGCTGACCATGAGCCTGCCCGAACGCGACAAGTACGGCATGACTCTCACGGAATTGACCTCGCGCATCGCCCAGATGTTCGGCGGACGTATCGCCGAGGAGATCATTTTCGGAAAGGCCAACGTCACGACCGGCGCTTCGAGCGACATCGATCAAGCGACTTCGGTGGCCCGCCGCATGGTGACCGAGTTCGGCATGTCCGACAAGCTCGGCCGCGTGCGCTACAGCGCCAACGAACAGGAAATCTTCCTCGGCCATTCGGTCGCCCAGCAGAAAAACATCTCGGAAGCTACCGCTGAGCTCATCGACGAGGAAATCCGCAGGCTGGTCGAACAGGGCGAAAACACGGCGCATCAGATCCTCACAAGCCGCATCGCGGATCTGCATAAAATCGCCAACGCGCTGCTCGAATACGAGACGCTTACGGGCGCCGAAGTCAAAGCTCTTCTGCGCGGCGAAGCCATCGTTCGCTCCGAAGACAGCACGCCCCCTGCTGCCGTTTCTCAGGGCAAGCGCGGCTCGGTTCCCGCCGCGTCGGACCCTTCCCCTACCCTCAATCCAACCACGCCGCTCACGGCATAGAACGTTCGCCCATGGCCAAAGACGAGGCAAAGCAACAAACCGCGACGAAGGCTGCGCCCAGAAAAAAGGGCAAGGTCAAGTTCGTCTTGGCCATGCTTCTGGCTTGCGTCGCCATGCCGTTCATGCTGCCGACCGTTCTCTTGCTTTTGGCGGGCTTCGGCCCGACTTACGTTGCCTTCTGGACGGACGACGATCCTGAAAAATCCGGGGCCACCTGCGTCAGCGCCATGAACTTTGCGGGGCTGTCTCCCTTCCTCATCGAACTATGGCTCAAGGGGCAAACGACCGCCCATGCTTTCAGCATTCTGAG
This sequence comes from Alphaproteobacteria bacterium, assembly GCA_028693775.1. GTDB lineage: Bacteria > Pseudomonadota > Alphaproteobacteria > UBA9219 > UBA9219 > CAIXLI01. The sequence continues at coordinate 3,166 of JAQUUS010000076.1, forward strand.
CGATCCTCATGCATGGTTTGTCATTCTGGGAACGTCTGCCGTCGGGCAACTCATCGCTCATGTCGTTCCTCAAGCCATCGCCACGATGTCGGCCACAAACGCGGAAACGCGCGTCAAGGCCCTGAAGAAAAACCTCGATTTATTGAAACAATCCTGGGGTGACGACGTCGGGTCCGTCAAAACGGAAAACCCGGGCAGCTGAAGCTGCCGCCCGCCGGTTCAAATCATAAAGCGTCCTTCGATCCGTTTTCTCGGGCTTATCCCTGAGCGTACTTCTGCAAATCTTCCTCGGGAATATCGAAGTTGCCAAAAACGTTTTGAACGTCGTCGTTGTCTTCGAGCAAATCGACAAGCTTGAGCAGCGCCTGCGCCGGATCGCCGGATATGGGCGTTTCGGTGTTCGGATGCCATGTGAGCTTGGCGCTTTCGGATTCGCCGAATTTGGCTTCGAGCGCCGTGCGCACAACGCCGAAATCCTCGACCGAGCACGTCACCGTATGATTGGTTTCGTCGCTCTCAACGTCATCGCCGCCAGCGTCGATCACGGCCTCGAGCATCGCGTCGGCCGACGCGACCTTGGCCGGGAATACGATTTCGCCCTTGCGCGAAAACATGAACGCAACGGAGCCGCTTTCGCCCATCGATCCGCCGTTCTTGGAAAAAAGAGTGCGAAGCTCGGCGGCCGTGCGGTTGCGGTTGTCGGTCAGGGCCTCGACAATCAGCGCGATGCCGCCCGGACCGTAGCCCTCATAGCGAACCTCTTCGTAAATAGCCGTGTCGTCGCCGCCCGGCGAAGCCGACTTGATGGCCCTCTGGATGCGGTCGCCCGGCATGCTGGCCTTGCGCGCCGCCTGTATCGCCGCACGAAGGCGCGGGTTGTGCGAGGGGTCAGGCAAGCCCTGCTTTGCCGAAACGATGATTTCGCGCGCGAGCTTGCTGAAGATTTTCGAACGCTTGGCTTCCGTCTTGCTCTTTTGATGCATGACGTTTTTTGCGTGTGAATGGCCGGACATGGATAATCCTTAATCGTTATAAACAATGTCCGGCGTTGGTAGCATAAATGAAAGGCCAAGGTCAAAAGCCTCATCAAGGGCCTCTTTGCATAACGAAGCCGGATAACCTAAGATTGGCGCAGGCATAATCCGGGGTTTGAAATGAACACCTGTCTTATCATTCACGGCGCCTATGGTACTCCAGACGAAAACTGGTTTCCCTGGCTCAGGTCGAAATTGGCCGAAAAAACCGTTTTTGTACCGGCTTTTCCCACGCCGGACGGACAAAACCTTGAAAACTGGCTGAAAATAGCCCTCGCTTCGTTAAGGGACATTCCGCCGGAAGAGACTGTGCTTATAGGCCACAGTATCGGGGCGGCTCTGGCCCTGAGAATGGCGGAAAAAACCCAAAAACCATTCCGGGCCATTTTTGCAGTCTCTCCCTTCGCGCGCGATCTGGGATTGCCCGATTTCGACTCCTTGAACGCGAGCTTCATTCATCCTGAGTTCGACTGGGACGCCGTGGCGCGCGGCGCAGAGCATATCTCCTGCCTTGCAGGCGACAACGATCCCTATGTCCCGCTGGCCCTGCCCGAGGAAATTGCCGCACATGTGGGGGCAAAGCTGACCGTCGTTCCGAAAGGCGGGCACTTGAACGCAGCCGCAGGATTCACGGAATTCCCGCTGCTTCTGGACCAACTGAAAAAGCTATAGCTTATACGTTGAACTTGAAATGGAAGATGTCGCCGTCCTTGACGACATAATCCTTGCCTTCCTGACGCAGCTTTCCGGCTTCGCGCGCACCCGCTTCGCCTTTGCAGGCGATGTAGTCGTCGTACGCTATGGTTTCGGCGCGGATGAAGCCGCGCTCGAAGTCGGTGTGGATCACGCCCGCGGCCTGCGGCGCCTGCGATCCCGCCCGCACCGTCCAAGCTCTGGTCTCTTTCGGGCCCACGGTGAAAAACGTCAAAAGGTTGAGGCGGCGATAACCCGCGCGAATGATCCGGTTGAGCCCCGGCTCTTCCAGTCCCAGAGCCGACAGGAATTCTTTCTTCTCTTCCGGACTTTCGAGAATCGCGACCTGCGATTCGATCTCCGCTGCGATAACCACACATTCGGTTCCTTCAGCCTTGGCCCTTGCCGCGACTTTTTCGGACAGCGCGTTACCCTTGGCCGCGTCTTCCTCGCCGACGTTCGCGACATAGAGAACGGGTTTCGACGTCACAAGCTGCAACTGGCGCAAAATCTCCAGTTTTTCGGGCGACAGGCCCGGCATGATGCTCCGCGCGGGCTTTCCGTCGCGCAACGCCGCAATAGCGGGCTCCATGACCGTCAGTTGCTCTTGCGCTTCCTTCTCGCCCTGCTTGGCCTTCTTTTGCGTATTGACGAGCCGCTTTTCAAGGCTATCCAGATCGGCAAGCATCAACTCGGTATCGACCGTTTCGATGTCGCGGATCGGATCGACCGAGCCTTCGACGTGAGTCACTTCGCCTTCGAAGCACCGCACGACATGCATGATGGCGTCGACCTCGCGAATGTGCGCGAGAAACTGGTTGCCCAGGCCTTCGCCCTTGGCCGCGCCGCGCACGAGCCCGGCGATGTCCACAAATTCCAGCTGCGTCGGGACGGTCTTGACCGAGTTCGCCAGCACCGCCAGCTTATCCATCCGCTCGTCCGGAACGGACACCCGCCCGACGTTCGGCTCGATCGTGCAAAACGGATAGTTCGCGGCCTGAGCGGCGGCTGTCGCCGTCAGCGCGTTAAACAAGGTCGACTTGCCGACGTTCGGCAGTCCGACGATTCCACAGTTAAATCCCATCTTTTTTCCTTTTCGAAACCTGCTGGATATAGAGGCTTCGCGCTCCAAGGCCAAGGAGAATCTGCCTATTTCATGAACATTTCCATATACCACAAGGGCTTAACGTTCGCCAGCGACAGGAAAATGAGGAAAACAGAGACAATCCCGACCGCCATGAGACCGCCCGCCATCCCCACATCCTGCTGAAACGCATGCGGCATTTGAGGAAAACGTTTCCGAAGCGCGGCGCGAACGGAGAAATTCAACGCGCCCCAGCCCAGCGCCATGACAATGGCCAGAATCATGAGATCGATCCCGAGCGCTTCCGCATAATTCGAACCATGCGTCAGGCGCGCTTCCAGACCCATGCCATAAAATGCATGGTAGAATATTCCGGCTCCTGCGATACAGGCGGCCGACACAATCGACCGGATTTTCAACGTCGCATATTTCACCGCCAGCCTCATATCGGCAATCAGCTTTTCGATTGCTCCGGGCGACAGGCCAAACGGATAGTCCCTTCGCACCCGTTTTTCGCTCGCGCTGTGGGCAAGCACCAAAGCGAGGAGTTCTTTCATCACTCTCGGCTTCAAGGCGTCTTCCAAATCTCGACGGCCCAAAGCCGCCGCGTGCAGCTTCTCCATCCACGGCTCGAGCACCGGATCGAGAAAATTGGGCACTCCGACCAGCACGCATCGCTTTCCGACCGCAGAAACAATGGCTTTTTTGATCCCGAAATTGATTTTCATTTCGGCATACGGAATATCCACTTTGTACGAAAGAATGGGGATCGGCTTGCCCGGCGACAGCTCTTCGAGCTCCTTCTTCGTGACGCCGCCGGTCGAAATATCGGCATGGCCTTTGCCGAGATTGACAAGGCCGATACGGTCGAACCCTTTTCTGAGCCCGCTCGGCAAATTTTCGTACGACAATTTAAAATGAGTCTCGGCCGCGCACGCCACCTCGACTTCCTGCGTCATCGCGCCCGTTCCCTTGCAGGCCTTGCACGAAACAGCCAGAGTTCCGCCGCAGACAGGGCAGACAATGGAGCCTCGCAACTGGCATTTCCGGCAGTTCGCATAGCGCGTTCCGTTGCAGGTCGGACATGGATGCCCTTGATGGTGAGGGTCTTCCCCCCGGCCAAGACAATAATAGCAAAGCTCCCGGCCCAGCCCCTGACATTGAGGACATGCAATCGCCCCCCGTCCCATGCAGGCCCCGCAAGGCACGCCTTTTTGGCCGTTGCAGGCAGGGCACGGCTGCGAACACGCAAAAAATGCCGCTTTTTCCGGCAACGTGACCTTCGCCGATTCCAGTCCGAACCCTCGGCTTTCGTGCTCGTT
>JAQUUS010000077.1 GCA_028693775.1 Alphaproteobacteria bacterium
AAAGCCCCCTTCGCGAACGGCATTGGCAGCGGCGGCGCGGGCGAACGGGAACAAAAGCCTCGGCGCTTCGACCAGAAGGAAAAGCTTGGTCTGCTCTTCGGCCATTTCGGCGGGAAGCGAAAACAACCCGGCATAGGCCAGCTCGGCGATAAAGGCGACCTTGTCGTTGACCTTCGCCTCGAGCTTGATTTTGAGCACGGATTCGAACGTGCCGTTGCCGAGGCCGCGCGACATCACATTGACATCGAGGCCCATCTTCGGCTGCGTTTGCAACTCACTGAATATGTGGGGCGAATTTGGGCTTTCGAACGAAAAATCTTTAATATACTGCGCGCCGACGCCAATGGAAAATTCGTTGGAGGGTGCGGCCGGTTGCGTGGATTCGTTGGACATTTGACTCATCGGTTTGGAGTTGCAAGAATTCTGCGTCCGGCGGGCACTTTCGGCGATTGGGCTGACGAAGCAGCAACGCCGGGATTCGCCCGAAGAACGCTTCCTTTCTGCCACGATTTTCTCTTCTCCGCAACGTGATCCGCGTTATAATTGGCTCCCCTGCCCATTTTAGGAAACCCAATGCAAGTCGATCTTGTCACGCTGATATCCGCCGTTGTCGCTGCCCTGCTTCTGGGAAGACTGTGGGCCATTCTCGGCACGCGCGACGATAACGACCGGCAGAACAACGCCGCGCCCCCTCCGCCGCTCCGCGCCCCGGAGCCCGCAGGCGAGCCCAGAACGGAAACGATTTCGCGTCTCCAGCCTCCCGGCCCGCCCCCGCATTCGCTGGCGGGCGGATTGGCTCTGGTCAAAACCATTATTCCCGCGTTCGAGGAAAAGCCGTTTTTACGCGAAGCCCGCGATATTTTCACATCCGTTGTCGGAGCCTATGCCTCCGGGCGCCTTGCGCTTGTTTCCGATCTTCTCTCGCCTGCCCTCATGGAGAGCTTTCAAAAGGCCGTCAATGCCCGCGCGGCAGCGGGGCAAACGGCGCGCACCCAGATCTCGCGCATCAGGGAAGCCGAAGCCGTGGCTGCCCGCATCGACGACAAAATCGCTTACGTTACCGTCAGATTTCTCAGCGAGCAGCAGAACATCCTGCGCGATGCACAGGGAAAGATTATCGGCGGTACAGAGGGAGAATTCGAGGAAGTTACGGACACATGGACATTTGCCAAGGATTCGCAGAATCCCGAGACGAAATGGATTGTCGTCGAAACGCGGAGCTAGCGCAAAAGGCTCTTCGTCACATATTGTTTTGAAGAGTCGCATCGACAGTCGGACCGCCCTTGCTGTTGCCGACGGTCATGTTTGCATTCTGATACAAACAGAACTCTTTGGTCGGGCCCAAATCCCCACAACCTGCGACGGGCTGACCAAATTTAATGACAGCATCTTTTGCGAGCCGTTCATTCAGATAGGTTGTCGTCGCGCATCCCATGGTATCCTCACTTAAAAAATAATCTTCTTGTCTATGGTTCTATTTCTACCACGTTCTAGTTAAGGATTATTTAATACTTTGCCGTCATTATCCGAAATTTCCTGGAAAATTTGAGGAATGGAAGAAAAAGGCTTCAAAAACAAAAGCCCGGAACACGCATGTCCGGGCCTTAAAAAATCTGATTTATGGTAACTCAAAAATTAAGAGCGACGTTACATCGCCGAAGCAGGATCGGGAGCCGTTACCGCAGGCTTTACGCGAACGGAAGCATCAACATCGTCATCGGCCATAAAATATTTCTTTTTCTGCTGAACGCTTGCAACGGGTTGAGCGGCTTTCAGCTGGCGTCCGTATTCAGCATCGAAAAAGAAAGGAAATACGCCCTCTTCCTTGAGTTCTTCCGGTGTCAATTTTCTCGGAGCCTGGATTTTCATCATTACCCCCCCCTAATTACGCCTTCAAACACTAAAAAAAACGTCTTTTACCTGCCACAATTTTGCTCCATTCCCGGGAAGGAGTCAACGAGAGTAAATACTTTCTGAATATGGTTAAGCACGAAAACCTGTAACGAAATTATCGTTTTTCGCCTTTACGTTACAAAAAATTACGACGCCCGTGCAAACGCGTCTTCGATGCGGGTCGCCGCGCGCCAGAGAAGATCGTTGACGGAAATGGCGGCTTCGCGATCCTTCTGCAAAATCAGCCTCACCGCTCCGCCCCTGAGCGCCAGAAGCACAACGGGATCGCCGCGATAATTCGACGGCTGATGCGCGATGCTCGCCATGATGTTGGCCGCCTCTTCGCGCAAGACTCCGTCATCGGGATGTTGCATGAGTTTTTCGCGCTCCTGAATCAGGACGCGCGCGATGGGATGATAGAACTGGCGTTCTGGAAACGTAAGATCGACAGCTTCCGTCGTGCCGCTTTTTCCGGCATCGTTGGTCGCGACGATTTGAAGAGTCACCTTCTGTCCCCACCACGGCTGAAACGTCAGGTTTTGCGCATCCGTGCGCGCAATCTTCCTTTCGCCGCGAACGGGCAAAGGAATATTGACAGACGCGTTGTTGGCGCCCGGCAACGGATTGTGCGGCGTAATCCTGAGCGAAACTTCCTTGACGCACGAACAATCGGAAGCGGCGTAGGACACGAGCAAATTCCGGTTCGGCGCGAACGCGGGCGGATTAAGCATCGAGATCTGGGGAAGCTCCTCGGAGAAGAAAGGCATACACGGGAAAACGGACCACGAAGAAAATCCGTGTTGTTGGCCGTAGGACCAAGTCCCGGCGCCCGCCGCCGCAAAGAGAACGGCAACCGTTCCCAAGAGGACCGACCGATGTACTTTCAGAAACGAACGAAGCTGGGCCATGCCTGAATTCCGAATCCCTCGCGATTGAGTTTTCCAAACCGATCCATAGCAAAAAAATAATATCCCGTCGATTTTCTTCAACCCCCTGCGCATCTCGTAAGGCAAATCAAGCCGTTGCGACCCTGCCGTTATCGCCGGCGGCGAAAAAACGCGCCGTTTTCCGCAAAAAACCGCCTCAACCGGGGCCTCAAACGAAAGCCGCACTAGGGTTAACTCCTTCCCCAACCCGCTTCAAACCTCTTTTTATGATTATTTGCAGAAGGTTCTTGCATTTGGACCGCTTTGTGGTTATCAAAGCCGCCGCTGCTTCTCTTTGAAAAGCAGCGTTTCCCATAGAGAATGGGCGATTAGCTCAGTTGGTAGAGCAGGTGACTCTTAATCACCGGGTCCAGAGTTCGAGTCTCTGATCGCCCACCATCCTTCGCTCGCGCGACGAGAGAAGGCGGCCCCATCCAGATCCAAAAACACAGGCAAGTTATTGCCGCCGCGCGTGCTACGGCTCGGCAAGCCATCCTTCTTGGGGGCTAAAAAGCAACAGGCTTTTGCGCTTTAGAGGGTGTAGGCAGGCTTTCCGCCGATAAAGCAATTCTTGGTCTTTGCCTTTACGATAGCAACTTCGGTATTCCTCCGGGGGACACCGAAGACCTCTACTGTGGCAATCGTGAGAGCGGTTGCGAGACCGCTAACCTGCTCATCGGAAAGATCCTTGTCGGTGCCTACCGTCACTCGCACCTGCTCCTTTATACTCTCGGATACAACATCTTTGCCGCGCTCGGCCGAAGAGTCGGTGTAATCCCCTATCAATAGCGAAAGAGAGGATTGAACATAGTCCGGGACTCCATTCGCCCGGCACGCCCTGGAAGCAGCGGATAGAAAATCGACGCTTTGTCCATAAAACAAATTGGCGTTGAAATATGATTGGGGCAATCTGACGTCAATGGTTGTTCTGCTTATATTATCGGACATAAAATCCCCGGCGAAAAAATCTTGATGGAAACGTTCGAACGATCCGATCATACTGATCGGGAAATAGTTGTACATCAGAATAATGATCGCCGTTACAAAGGCATTTCAACGGATTTTGCGATCTTATGGTTAACCCCCTGTTCTCCCGAAACAGCATGCTTCCGGAACGCCGGGCTTTGGGCTTGGCGCGGACAGGGCTGACGTATAGACGCGCAGCTCTTCCGGCTCGGCACGCCGACCTTTAAACTACAATCGCGCGGACTTTACGCCCGGACTAGCCGTACATGGCCGATTCCAGTTTCTCCTGCTTGATCAGGGCGTCGGGACGTTCGGCATACTTGATGTCGCGCGCCGTGAGGATACGCATATTCTCGACATCCTTTGCCGAAAGATCCCGGTCAAGATCGCCGTTCCGGTCAAGACGCTGGCACAGTTCGCGGGCCGCAAGGTCGAGAATGTTCCGCACCGCCCGCGCATTGCCGAACGCCGTGCCGTCACGCTCCCGGGCTTCGTCGATGGCCTTGACCAAAGCTTCCTCGGCGCCCTCCCCGAAAGTCAGTTTGCGCCGCTTCGCCATGTAGTGCGCAATCTCCAGCAAATCGTCGTTCGAATAACCTGCAAAATCGAAAACAATGTTGAAGCGCGACCGAAGGCCGGGGTTCATGCCAAGAAGCAACTGCATCTTGTCGTCGTATCCCGCCATGATAACGACGATCCGGCCCCTGTTGTCGTCCATGAACTTCACGATCTGGGCAATCGCCTTTCCGCCGAAGTCCTTTTCGGAATCGTCGTAAAGAGCATAGGCTTCGTCGACGAAAAGAACGCCGTCCAAAGCGGACTCGAGGATTTTCTTCGTCCGCTCTTCCGTCTGGCCGATGTAGGGTCCGACAAGGCATCCGCGATCGAGCTCGACAAAATTGTCCGTCTTGATCGCCCCCATCTCGTGAAGCATATGGGCGTAGATCCTCGCAAGAGTCGTCTTGCCCGTGCCCGGAGGCCCAAGCATCAGCGAATGATACCCGGCGCCTTCGCCGATATCGACACCCAGACGTTCGCAAAGCTTGGCCATCTTGATTTCAGGCGCGATGGAGATGATCTGCTCTTTCTGCTTCCGCATGCCCACCAGAGCGTTCAGCTGATCGGTCCAGACGGAGCTGGTATCGCCCGGCCTTGTCCCGGCAACCTTCGGCGTTTTGCGGATCAGGGCCTTGTGCTCCGGATTCGCAGGCGGAACCTCCTCGATCCAGTTGCGGAATTTATAGCCGTACCATCCGGAATAATCGGTCAGTTCGCAGGCGAAGATCGTGTATTTCCGGTTGATGACTTCTCCCAAATCGGTGGCGGAATCCAGATTCGACTTCACCAGCCAGCAACCCGGATTTGTCCGGGCATAGGCGAGAATATGCGGATTGCGATCCAGCTCTTCCTCAAACGCCTCGCAGTCCACGGCGCGATAGCTTGTCCGCGCCGACAAAAGATAAACCGGCGAAGCTCTTTCCGAAATCGAAGGCTGGGATTGAGAATTGTCCGCCATCCAGTCCCAGAATTCCTTTTTGGACATGGCGAAGCTGCTTGCGTCTCCGCTGTAGTTTTTGAGATCGCTGACGATAAAAGGATATTCGTCGGAAAACAGTTCGGAAAGCTTGGCTGCGGGCAACTCGGATTTTAAAATCCAGCATCCGCTCGTGGTCCTGACGTGTTTTTCTATTTGAGGATTTGCATCGAGAATTTTTTCGAATTTTTTATAATCGATAGATGCAGACTGATCAAAGTTCCCAACAGATAGCATATAGAGCATAGTCCCTCCAAAAGATAAGGATCTGTTCTGTGCGACCTGTTGAGGCGATTGTGCGGCGCACCATTTTATTTTTCAAGTGAGAAAAATCATAAACGCATAAAATGGCGCGGGAGGAATGCGCCAGAACATCGCCTGTCGCGTGCGGCTCTATTTTCGACCAGGCCGGAATGCGTCAAGAGATCAACAACGGCGCGCCTTCGCTGCTTAAAACGCGCAAAAGAACCGCATCGAAAAACGGGCAGGAAAAACGGGCGGCGACGCTTGCGTAAAATAATATGTCCGATTTCCCGCGCGACAGAAGAAATTTTCTTCCATGCGTACGAAACGAAACCGCCCGTCCGGTTCACGGCTGAGGATGCCGGGCGTTGCGCGGCTGCCTGCCCCCGCGCAAAAACAGCGCCTCGTCCACCGCGCGATAGCTGTGGATCTGCGTGCTGTTGAGCAGCGGCAACGACGCCTCCTGCAAAAGAACGGGAAGCTCCGTGCATCCGAGAATAACCGCCTGTGCACCGCGCTCCCTCAGGGTATCGATAATCCCGCAGATTTTTGTGCGGTCTTCGTCGGTATAGATGTCGCGGCACATTCTTTTGAAAATGGCGTCGTCGATATACGCCCGGTCTTCGGCGTCGGGAATGAGAATCTCCGCGCCGCTTTTTTCGCGAATGCGCGCCTTGTAGAAATCCTCCTCCATCGTCGGCCTCGCGCCAAGCAACGCCACCTTGGCGTAACCTCTCTCGCCGATCTCGGCCGCAATGGCGTCCCCGATATGCAAAACAGGTGCGTAAGAGACTTTTTCGATATCCGCATGCATCCGGTGCAGCAAATTCGAGCACAGCAAAACAACACTCACGCCCATTTTGTTCAGATCCCCGGCCGCATCGGCAATAATTGCCGTGGCGTCGGACCAGCGATCCGAATGCATGGCCGCCTCCAGCTCGGCGAAATCTATGCTGACAATCGCCATTTTGGCCGAATGCAGCCCACCCAGCCTGCGCCCCGTTTCCTTGTTGATATACCTGTAATAATCGACCGTCGACGTCCAGCTCGTACCGCCGATCAACCCGATTTTTTTCATCTCCTCCATAGCATCCCCCCTTCGCTCCGATAGCTCCGGGGACAACTCTTGCAAAGCATAACAATTCCTGCAATTGTTCTATTATTACTCGAACAATTATGAATTGTATGACAAACAATCCCTATCGGCTCGGCTGGGTTCCCGACCTCACGGCCTACCCCCGCCGCCCTGTATATGCCGCCATCGCCGACGCGATGGCCGACGCAATTAACTCCGGAAAGCTGCAAGCCGGGATGAAGCTCCCGCCCCGGAGGTTGTTGGCCTACACGCTCGGCCTCAATCTCGGAACGGTTCACAAAGCCTATGCTCTGGCGGCCCGCAAAGGGCTCGTCTCCGGCGAAACGGGCCGGGGCACGTTCGTGCGCGGCCCCCTCAGCAAAGGCGTGTCGTGGCCCAACGAGAACCCCTACGAACGTCGCATCGACTTTTGCGACAACTACCCCTGCCTCATAAGGCACGCCGATCCGATCCGCAAACAGCTAAGCCGCCTTGCGTCCGACCCGGAGCTGGACTACCTGCTTCAGTACCAGCAAAACAGCGCGCTTGGCAGGCACAAGCTCACAGCGGTCTCGTGGCTCAAACGCTTCCGGATCGACGCCGATCCCGATCAAACGATACTGACAA
>JAQUUS010000078.1 GCA_028693775.1 Alphaproteobacteria bacterium
GGTGCCTTCGCCCGGAAATCAGCGAAAGGCAGTTGCGGACCTCATCCAGCGTTCGCGCTTTGGGTAACGCCCGCCGCCCTACGGCAACGACCGTATCGGCCGCGAGGATGTGGCAGTCTTTTTCTTCTCTGACTGCTACCGCGTGGAGCTTCTCAAGCGCCATCCGCTCCGCCCATGCGCGGGGATGCTCCCTGCTCCCGGCCTTTTCTTCAATTTCCGCAGCAACGACGCGATCCGGGACGATTCCGATATCCGCCAAAAGCGCCAGCCTGCGGGGCGAAGACGACCCTAGTACAAATGGACGATTCATCATTTCAAAAACTCATTTCAGCCTTTATTGCAAGGCCTCCCGTCCTTTGAAGGCGGCCCTATGAAAAACTTGACAATATGTTAACATTATTTCGGCTATTAGATAGGTTCTTTCAACCTCCCCGGAGGGTTTTTTTGTGCGTCGTCTTCCGTTCATATCCCGCTTGAGCCTGACAGGAGCAGTTTTCCTCTGCCTCATGGGATCCGCCTATGCGGCCGCCGGGACGACCACGCCTGTTTCGGCCGCCAAGCCCTATGCTTTTACCCCGCACAAGGCCGTCTATAAGATGAAGATGGGATCGTCGAAAAACGGAAGCTCCGTATCCGACGTTTCGGGAACCATGACCTTCGAATGGCGCGACGCTTGCGACGCATGGACCATCAAGCAACGCATGAGCCTGCATTTCGGCTATTCAGACGGCGACGTTCAGGATCTTGTCAGCAACGAGCTGACCTGGGAATCCAAGGACGGCAAAAACTATAACTTCAATATTCACAGATCCACCGGCGGCGCAGAAAGCGAAGCCTATCGCGGCAAGGCCATTCAAAACGACGACGGCACGGTTTCCGTCACTTACAGCCTGCCCGAGAGAAAGACCGTTACCTTCCCGGCAGGAACCCTCTTTCCAACCGCTCATACCGCTTTGATTTTGCAAAACGCAGAAGGCGGAGAAAAGTTCTTCTCGCGGCAGGTTTTTGACGGAGCCGACGAAGAAGGATCGAGCGATATCAGCGTTTTTGTTTTGCCCCGCAAGACCAAGGACAAGGAACCAGCCGTCAAGAAAAAAATCGGGAAGAGCCCGCTTTTGGCTCAGGCCTCGTGGCCGACGCATCTCGCTTTTTTCAAGGCAGGCACCGAAACCGGGGAACCGGACTATGAGATGGATATTAACCTTCTACCAAACGGAGTTGCGCGCTATATGAAGGTCGATTATGGAGACTTCTCCGTCGTCGGCACTCTCGAAGACATTCAAACGTTACGCCCGCAAAATTGCCCATGACTTACGACATGCACCGCAAGAAACTCGTGATGATCGTTGAGGACAACGAGTTGAACCTCAAGCTCTTCCGAGATCTCCTCGAAGCTCACGGATACGCGACGCTGCATACGCATGACGGATTCCAGGTTCTGGATATGGTTCGCCAAAACCGCCCGGATCTGATCCTCATGGATATTCAGCTCCCGGAAGTTTCGGGCATCGAAGTTACCGGATGGCTCAAGGCTGACGAAGAACTCAAGAAAATCCCCGTTATCGCCATTACAGCTTTCGCCATGCGCGGCGACGAAGAAAAAATTCGCGCAGCGGGATGCGACGATTATCTTTCCAAGCCTATTGCCGTTCACCAGTTCATCGCAACAGTCAAAAAGTATCTCTAGGGGATGCCTTACGCTTTACAATGTCTGCTCGAATCCTGATCGTCGACGACACACCTCTCAACGTCAAGCTTCTCGCCGCAAAGCTTGCGCGCGATTACTATGTCGTTTCGTCGGCGTCGAACGGAGTCGAGGCCCTTAAAAAAGTCGCAGAGGAAAAGCCGGATCTCATCCTCCTCGATGTCATGATGCCGGAAATGGATGGCTTCGAAACCTGCAAGCGCCTCAAGGACGATCCGGCTACGTCCCATATCCCCATCGTCATCATCACCGCTCTGACGGACGTAGAGGATCGGGTCAAGGGTCTCGCGGCAGGCGCCGACGACTTCCTTGCAAAGCCGATCAACGATCTCGCCCTCATGGCGCGCATCCGCTCGCTTTTGCGCATGAAGATCCTCATGGACGAATGGCGCTCCCGCGAGGCCACGGCTTTGCAGCTTTCGCCGGAGCTAGCCGAAGCTCTTTCGGATCCGCTCAGCATTCGCAACAGCCGGATCCTGATTCTCGACGACACGGGCTCCGACAGCGGCATGATTCGCGCCTCTCTTACGCCGCTTTCAGCCTATACCGCCACGGCCAAGTCCGTCGAAGAGGCGGAGACCATTCTTAAAAACGGCTCTTACGACGTCGTATTCTCGAAGCTCGATCTCGCGAACGAGGACGGCCTTGCGGTTTGCCCCCTGCTGAGATCCAATCCGGCGACACGGCACATCCCCATTCTGCTTCTCGCCAACGGCGACGATATCGAGCGGATCGCCCGGGGACTCGATCTCGGTGCCAGCGATTATCTTCTCCGGCCTTTCGACGTGAACGAACTGTTCGCACGCACGCGCACGCAGCTCAGGCACAAGCGCAACTATGACCGGCTGCGCAGCGGCATCGAGCACAATCTTCAGCTTGCCCTTGTCGATCCGCTGACGGGCGCGTTCAACAGACGTTATCTCGACGCCCATTTCCCGCGCTTCGTTCAACTGGCGACCGAAAACCGCAAGCCCTTGTCGGTTTTGATGATCGATATCGATTTTTTCAAGCGCGTCAACGATACCTACATGCATGCCGCGGGCGACGCCGTTTTGCGCGAAATCGCTCAACGCATTTCGAGCAACGTCAGGCCGTCCGATTTCTTCGTCCGCATGGGCGGCGAGGAATTCCTTATCGTCATGCCGGGCACGGAGCTTGAAAACGCCGAGAAAATCGCCCAGCGTTTGCGCGGCCGCGTCGAGCAGCCTCCGTTCAATCTTCCGGACGGGCAAAAGATCCCCGTGACCATCAGCCTCGGCGTCGCCGAAACCTATCCTCACAAAGACCCCTCTCCCATCGCCGTTATCGACCGCGCAGATCAGGCTTTGGCCTGCGCCAAGCAGCAGGGCCGCAACAGGGTCGTTGCCGATCGCCTGCCATGACACAAACCGCCTGCGTATTCGACCGCGCCCTGGTCAGACGCCATCTTGATCGCGCGCGGCCGGGTTTTGCAAAACACAGCGCCCTTTTTGACGACACGTCCGCCCAGCTCACCGAGCGGCTGGGCGAAATCAGGCGGCCTTTTGCGAACGCCCTCGACCTAAGCCCTTATCCTTTTCTCGAAAAGCACAGGATCGTTCCGAACGCGGACAGCCTCATCTGCGAAGAGGAAAACCTTTCTTTCGCCCCCGATACGTTCGACCTCATTGCCAGCAATCTCGGCATGCAATGGGTCAATGACCTTCCGGATACGCTTGCGAAAATCCACACGATCCTCAGACCGGACGGGCTTTTTCTTTCCGCCCTGATCGGGGGCCGGAGCCTTTTTGAGCTGCGCGAATGCCTGACAGAGGCCGAAATGACCGTTTCCGGCGGCCTGAGCCCCCGTTTTTCGCCCAATCTCGATTTGCGGACGGCCGGTGACCTCATGCGCCGCGCGGGCTTTCATCTCCCTGTGGTCGATATCGAAACCGTTACGCTCATGTACAAGGACGCCTTCGATCTCATGCGCGACCTGCGCGGCATGGGCCAGACAAACGCCCACTCCCAGAGGCTCAGGCATCCGACCCGGCGCGCCGTTTTCGACGAAGCCGACCGGCTTTACCGGCAACGCTTCGGGACTTCGGACGGGACGGTTCCGGCCAGCTTCGAAATCGTTTACCTTCACGGGTGGAAGTAATTGTTTTTCGCGCGCTTAACGCATTTTTAGTTGTTTTGGCGCAAAAAAGCTTCATATGCTTACGGATCTCACACCTCTCTCGCGGGATGAACTTCTCGCCGAACTGCGCGAGTGCGCGCAACGGTATCGTGCGGTTTTTGAAAACGCGGATATCGGCATTTTCCATCTGACCAAGGAAGGAAAATGGACCAGCGCAAATCCTACGCTCGCGGAGATCCTTCATTACGACAGCCCGTCCGAGCTTCTGGCCGCCCAGCCCGATTATAACGGGAAATTCTTCGTCGATCCGAAGCAGCGGACGGCATGGCTTCAGGGCGCTTCGTCGAAAAAACGCCACGCCGAGGAATGCGCCGTCTACACGAAAGATGGTCTTGTTCGCTGGGTCAATCTCAGCGGCCACCAGACGCTCGACGCCAAGGATATCGGTTTCGAATGCACCCTTTACGATGTGACCGAACGCCGTCAGGCCGAGATGGTCACTCTTAACGCCAAGGAACAGGCCGATTTTGCGAACCGCAGCAAATCCGAATTCCTCGCGAATATGAGCCACGAGCTCCGAACCCCGCTCAATGCCATCATCGGGTTCGCGGAAATCATCAAGGACCAGATGTTCGGCGAAGTCGGCGTTCCGCAGTACGTCGAATACGCCAACGATATTTACGACAGCGGCCAGCTTCTTCTCTCGCTCATCAACGACATTCTCGACATGTCGAAGATCGAGGCGGGCAAGCGCCAGCTCAAGGAAGTCACGCTGGATATGGAAGCCATCGCCCAGTCGGTGTCGCGCCTCGTCGCCGCGCGCGCCAAGGAAGGCCGCGTTCATCTCAATCTCGACATTCCGCCCGATTTCCCCGCGCTCAGAGGCGAGGAAAAGGCGATGAAGCAGATCCTCACCAATCTTCTGACCAACGCGGTCAAGTTTACGAACGAAGGCGGGATTGTGATGCTCTCGGGACGCATCGATCCTCAAAACCGCATGGTCATTACGGTCTACGATACCGGCATCGGCATCGCGCCCAAGGATGTCGCCGTCGCCATGGCGCCCTTCGGCCAGATCGAAAGCTCTTTGAGCCGCAAGCATCAGGGCACGGGCCTCGGCCTTCCTCTCACAAAGGCGCTGGTCGAGCTCCATGGCGGCACGCTCGGCCTGACCAGCGAACTCGGCAAGGGAACGACCGTTACGCTGACCTTCCCCGCCGCGCGTGTCGTTCCGAAGGATCTCAAGGCGCCTTTGATCTGATGCGTTCCAACGGGTTATCCACGGCCACCACGCGCCTATTTTCCTCTTTATTTTGCCGCATTCTTCCGCCATGTTCAGGGCATGAAAAAACATCTTCTTCTCACAGCCCTGTTTCTGGCGGCCTTTTTCCTCTCGCCTCAGGCGAATGCCGCTCCTGCGGAACCCGTCAAGACAGTCCTGACCGCACAGGACAAAAAAGATCTCGACCGCATCGAGGTCTATCTGAACGGCCTGAAGAACGTTTCCGCGGATTTCCTGCAAATCGACGATTCCGGCGGAATGATGCATGGCGACATTGCCATTTCGCGCCCCGGCAAGATGAAAGTTACCTACGATCCACCCAGCAACGATTTTATCATTGCCGATGGCAGTTCCGTACATATCTGGGACGGGGAACTCAAGACGCAGACGAACGTCAATCAGGGAGCGAGCCTTGCGGAATTCATTCTCCGCGATCCGGTCAGGCTCGGAGGCGATGTGACGGTCTCGAAGATAAAACGGTTCCCCGCAAAAATCGAAATCACTCTGCATGAAAACAAAGATCCCGGCGCAGGCAGCCTGACTCTCGTGTTCGAAGACAAGCCGCTCAAGCTTCGCCAATGGAAGGTCGTCGACGCGCAGGGCCGCCTGACCGGCGTCAATCTCGAAAACATGAGCGAGACCGCTTCGTTCCCGGAAAGCATGTTTGTGTTCGTGCCGCCCAGCTTCGTGCAAAATCAGTAAAAAACGCAGTAGGCTACAGGCTCAAGATATCCTATGCTGGGGGCTCGCTGTCCTC
This sequence comes from Alphaproteobacteria bacterium, assembly GCA_028693775.1. Classification (GTDB taxonomy): domain Bacteria; phylum Pseudomonadota; class Alphaproteobacteria; order UBA9219; family UBA9219; genus CAIXLI01. The sequence goes on from JAQUUS010000078.1 coordinate 5,843, forward strand.
GATATAAGGAGACACATCTCATGACCGCCTTTTTTACGCTTCCCTCCCTGCCCTTCGCCGACGACTCGCTTGCCCCCGTGATCTCCGCCAACACCATGGGCTTCCATTACGGCAAGCATCACAAGGCCTATGTGGATAACCTGAACAAGCTGGCCGTAGGCACGGAATATGCCGAATGCGCCTTGGAGGAAATCGCTCGAAAAACCGCAGGGCATCCCGACAAAGCAGGTCTCTTTAACAACGCCGCTCAGGCATGGAACCATGCGTTCTTTTGGGAAAGCCTCTTGCCGGGAGGCGGCGGCAAGCCCTCAGGCAAAATGGCCGAGCTGATCGACAGGGATCTCGGCGGATACGACAAATTCAAGGCCGACTTTCTTAACGCAGGCCTGACCCAGTTCGGCAGCGGATGGGCTTGGCTGGTTTCCCAGAACGGCAAGCTGGCGATCCTCAAAACGCCCAACGCCGAGACCCCGCTGACTGGCCCCGCCAAGCCATTGCTAACCATAGATGTTTGGGAACACGCCTATTACCTCGACTATCAAAACAGGCGCGCGGATTTCCTGTCGGCCGTCATCGATAAATTACTTAATTGGGACAAAGCCCTCGAACGGCTGAACGCTTGATAACTTTTCTGTGGGCAAAACGACTCTCGGCACACCGAGGTATGTCCACGCATGTTGACCGAATCTCGGCGGCATTTTAACGTCGCCGGGCGCTGGGAGAAATAAACGGGAGAACCTGTTGTGGTCAGTCGTTTACTGGAATCCTTTTTTATTTTCGGACCCCTTCCGGCTGCAGCCGAAAAAGGAACGTATATTCCTCTTTTCGTTATCGCCTCCTATGCTGTCGCCGCTTTCGGCTCCTATACCGGTCTTTTTGTCGCAAACCTGATCGTTTCGACCAAACTTCCTCACAAAAAACTTCTCTTCCGCTGGCTCAGCGCTTTCGCCTACGGCAGCGGTTTCTGGGCGATGCACTTTATCGGCATGCTCGCCTACAAGACAAATATCAGCATTTCCTATAACGGGTTCGTCACACTCCTCTCGCTGGCGGTCTCGGTTCTCGCCATGTACGCCGTTCTGTCGATTACGCGCGTCTCCGAAAAACCATCCAAGCTACGCATCGTTGTCGGCGCCGTTCTGATGGGCCTTGGCATCAGCGCCATGCATTTCCTCGGCATGGAGGCTATGGAAATGAACGCATCCTTGCGCTTCATTCCATCGTTGTTCTTCCTTTCCATCATCATCGCCATTGTAGCTTCGGAAATGGCCCTGTGGATCGTTTTGACGCTAAGCCGGGTCCAGAGCAAAAACGCCCGGATGCCGCGCGTTTTGGCGGCGCTCATTATGGGCGCAGGAATTTGCGGCGCTTTTTATGTCGGCA
>JAQUUS010000079.1 GCA_028693775.1 Alphaproteobacteria bacterium
ACGCCCTCGCGCGATTTTGCAAGAGTGGTCTTGCTTTCCTCGCGAATGATGTCCGTGCAGAGATCCACGCACTCGTCGCAGATGAACACGGTCGGTCCCGCGATCAGCTTGCGCACTTCGTGCTGGCTCTTTCCGCAGAAAGAACAATAAAGCGTATTCTTGGTATCTCCAGTCGTCGGTTTTGTCATGCAACTCTCTTCGATCTACGCGGCTTAAGCATTGGTATCCTAAAAAACAAACGTTATCGCATTGTTAAGCAGCCTTCTTCTCTCCCTCCGGCGCGTCCGGACGCTTGGTCACAACCTCGTCGATAAGGCCAAATCCCTTGGCTTCCTCGCTCGACATAAAGTTGTCACGTTCGACAGCCGCGGCAATCTTCTCAATGGGCTGTCCGCAATGCTTGACGTAAATCTCGTTGAGCCGCTGACGAAGCTTGAGGATTTCCTTGGCCTGAATTTCGATATCGGTGGCCTGCCCCTGAGCGCCGCCCGAGGGCTGATGGATCATAATACGGCTGTTCGGAAGAGCAAAGCGCCGTCCCGCAGCGCCTGCGGCCAAAAGCAAAGACCCCATCGAGCAAGCCTGCCCGATACAAACGGTTGAAACGGGCGATTTGATGTATTGCATGGTGTCGTACATGGCAAGGCCGGAAGTGACGACTCCGCCCGGAGAATTGATATAGAGCGATATTTCCTTGTTCGGATTTTCCGATTCCAGAAAAAGAAGCTGAGCGCAAACAAGGCTCGAAACAGTATCGTTAACCTCGCCCGACAGGAAAATGATCCGTTCCTTCAGCAAACGCGAATAAATATCGAACGAACGCTCGCCGCGCGACGTCTGCTCGATGACCATCGGGATGAGCATATTGTTAATTGTCTCAAGAGGATGGCTGTCAAAGGTGGGCATTAAAGGGAACTCCTGTGATGAAAACGTAGCGAGAATTTTGCAAAGTCTAGCGCATAGGACCCAACATGCGCAAGAGATGGTTAAAATGACGTAACTTCGCAAACGCGAAAAGAAACAAGGCATAAGAGAGAAGCGCGGCTTGTCTCAGATCAACTTCTTGTCGGCGAGCTCAGCCTTGATATAGGCATAGTAGATCGGAGCTGCAATAAGGCCGGCAATGCCAAAAGCGGCCTCCATAATCAGCATGGCGGTCAAAACCTCCCAGGCATGGGCGCTGATGCGCGCGCCGATGATCTTGGCGTTGACAAAATATTCCAGTTTGTGGATCAAAATCAGGAAAATCAAGGAACTGACAGCGGCAATCGGAGAAACGCCCAGCGAAATCAACACGATGACCGTATTCGAGATGATATTCCCGATAATCGGCATCAACCCGACCGTAAAGGTGACAAACACCATGGTTTTCACAAGCGGCAGATGAAAGCCCAGCGCGGGCATCACAACGGCGAGGAAAAGAAAGGTCAGAACCGTGTTCAACGCCGAAATCCGGATCTGAGAAAAAATGATGCGACGAAAAGCAAGGCAAAGGCAATTTGCGCGCGTTTTCAGAGCGTCGGTCAAAGGAGCCCTGCTAAATGCGCCCGCAGGCTGCAAAGCGGCCAAGCCGCCGATAATCATGCCGAACAGCAAATGAACGAGGAACATCCCGGCATCTTTGCCGAATTCGCTCAAATAGCGGGCATTGCCGAGAAGCCAGTCGCGAATCCCCGCCTGCCATCCTTCGATGCTTGAGGGAAGATAGTCCTGGATCCACAAAGGCAAGGACTTGCGGCCTTGAACGACGGCATCGGCCATCCGCTTGATGAGGTTGACGATATTTTCCTGCCCGTCATTGACAAAGGAGGCAAAAACAATCCCCCCCGCCGAGAAAAGAGCGATCACGAAGATGGAAATAACGACAAACAAAAGAATCTTGGCGGTCTTGTTGCTTGGCAAGACGCCATTTTTGCAAAGGCTCTTCGCCCCGAAAACGATGGTGTTGTAGACCAGCAGTCCCGAAATGAGCGCCGAAAGGAGTTGAAGCGGGAAAACGGCGATAAGCGCAGCCCCCATAAGCCCCAACGAAACCAGAGAGATTTTCTCAGAATCATATTTATGCATGGGGCACATCCTGCCAGATAACAAACGAACTGGCTAGAGGGTTGAAGGCCCTGCAAAGAAACTGGCGCCTCCGCACTTTAGGCCGTTTTTATCCCCTTCGCGGCATAAAGAGCCTCAAGCTCGCCGGGCAAGGCATAAGCCCAGGAGCTGATCGATCCCGCGCCGAGGCAAACGACAAAATCGCCGGGCTTGGCCAGATCGGCAACCATGCCTGCCAGCTCCTTTGGATCGGGCAAGGCATGAACGTCTTTATGCCCGTGTGCGCGCAATCCCTCAACGAGCGCATCGCGGTTTGCGCCCTCGATAGGCTGCTCGCCCGCCGGATAAACGTCAGACACGATCACAGTGTCCGCGTCATTGAAGGTCTTGCAGAAATCGTTGAAAAGGCTCGACAGGCGCGAATAGCGGTGCGGCTGCATCACAGCAATAATCCGTCCCTGTTCGCCCTTGGCCTGAAGCGCGGCCTTGAGTGTCGCCGCGATCTCCACAGGATGATGGCCGTAGTCGTCGATAACCGTCACGCCGCCGACCTTGCCTGTGCGGGTAAAACGGCGCTTGACGTTTTCGAACTTGGCCAAAGCCGATTTCAAAACGGCATCGCTCAACCCCAGCTGAATGCCGACGCTCACAGCCGCGAGCGAATTCTGAACGTTATGCGCGCCGATCACCGAAAGGAAAACGCCATCGATGGTCCGCGTCACGTTGTTCTTGCGGTCCGAAACGACAATATCGAAACGCGTCCCCTCCGGCTCCGGCTTGACGTTGACGGCGCGAACGTCGGCCTGCGGCGAAAATCCGTAAGTGACGATCTTGCGATCCTGCACGCGCGCAACCAGTTCCTGAACCTCCGGATGATCGACGCACAAAACGGCGAATCCATAAAACGGCACATTGGTCACAAAGGTTTCGAACGCGCGGCGAACGGCGTCGAAATCGTGATAGTGATCCATGTGCTCGGCATCCATGTTGGTCACAATGGCCACAGTCGCGGGAAGCTTGGTAAAGCTGCCGTCGGATTCGTCGGACTCCACAACCATCCACTCGCCCGAGCCGAGCCGCGCATTCGTCCCATAGGCATTGATAATGCCGCCGTTAATCACGGTCGGATCGAGCCCGCCCTCTTCGAACAAAGTGGCGACCATCGAAGTCGTCGTCGTCTTCCCATGCGTGCCGCCCACAGCGACCGCCCACTTGAGCCGCATAAGCTCGCCCAGCATCTCGGCGCGGCGCACGACAGGCAAAAAGGCCTCGCGCGCGGCAACGACTTCCGGATTGTCTTTTTTCACCGCCGACGAAATAACCACGACATTGGCGTGCGAAACGTTCTCGGCCTTGTGCCCGATATGAATCTCGATCCCCTTGTCGCGCAACCGCTTGACGTTGGCGTTGTCCGAAAGATCGCTGCCCTGAACCTTGTAGCCGAGGTTATGAAGGATCTCGGCGATACCGCTCATGCCGATCCCGCCGATCCCCACAAAATGAATCGTCCCAACGGATTGCTGAGAAAAATGCGTGCGCGTGGTCGCTTGATTCCAATTCATAAAGTCCTCCCAATATCTTCAATCAAATCTTCTTTTCCGAAACCTTGACCAAACTCTCAACGCAATCGGCCAGGCTGTCCACAGCGGACGCCTTTCCCCAGGCCCTGGCGGCAGCCGCCGTCTTGGTCAAAGACTGAGGCAAAGCCATAAGCGATTCCAATCTTACCGCCAAAGAATCCGGCGTAAAAGCGTCTTGAGGAATCAGCCACGCCCCGCCCGTTTCGGCAATGGCCTCGGCATTGTTTGTCTGCTCTCCCGCATGCCCGCCCGTAAAAGGAACGAGAATGGAAGGCCGCCCCACAACGGTCAGCTCTGCGATCGTCGAGCCCCCCGCGCGGCAAATCACCAAATGAGCCTCCGCCATCCGGTCCGGAACGTCATGAAAGAACGTCGAAAGCTCGGCATCGATGCCCGCAGCGGCATAAGCGGCGCGAGCAGCCTCCATGTCTTCCCTGCGGCACTGCTGGGAGATCACAATCCTGCGGCGCAAAGGCTCGGGCAAAAGCCCCAAAGCCTGCGGAACGACATAGCTGAACACGCGCGCGCCCAAACTGCCGCCCAGAACCAGAATTTTCATCGGCCCGTCGTCTGTCAGCGGCGCATAGGGCCTCGAGCGCAAAGCGATAAACGCAGAGCGAACCGGATTTCCCGTATAGGCCACCTGCATGGTCTTTGTCGGCGAAAGCCCCGCGACTTCCGGAAACGACGTCGCGATCAAACTGGCCTTGCCCATCAGCGCGCGATTGGCGCGCCCCAAAACGGCATTTTGCTCATGCAAAGCGATAGGAATCCCCAGCTGCGCCGCGGCATAAAGCGTCGGAACCGAAGGATACCCTCCAAAACCGATAACCACGGCGGGACGAAGGCGCATCAATCTCCAGCGCGACTGCAAAAAGCCGATGCCCATCTCGACGACGCTGAGAATTTTTGCAACGAGCCCCTTGCCCAAAGCGCTGGCGCAAATCCGGTAAACCGGAACCGACAAATCGCCGTTAAACTTCGAGCCGCGCCTGTCGGTAATCAAAGCGACGGGATACCCGCGCCCCAAAAGCTCGCGAGCCAAGGCCTCGGCCGGAAAAATGTGGCCGCCGGTACCGCCGGCGGCAAGAACGATCTGAGGAAGAGAGTCAGTCATAAACCCGCTCCATCTGCATACGGGCCGAAACAGGATGCCCGGACATCGAAACGGCCTCGAACAACGGACGCAAAGCTGCCCGAGCCTGATCGAATCCGGACGCAAGAGACAACGCCGCAGCGCTTTCGGCCCCAATGCGCCGCATGAATCTCACCAAACGCTCAACCGGCGAAGGAGGCACCGGGAACTCCTGCAACAGCAGCGGAGCCTTTTCGTCAAGTTTCAACAAAGCGCGAACTTGCGCAAAAGTCGCCGCGTATCCGCCGAGTTCGTCGACCAGCCCCGCCTTGACGGCCTGCTCGCCCGTAAAAACGCGGCCCTTGGCGACGTCGGGCATTTTCTCCATCGGAATGTTCCGCGCGGCGGAAACGTCGGCGACGAAGGTGCGATAGATATTGTCGAGAAGAGCATTGATACGCCCGCGCTGAACGTCCGAAAACGGCGCCATAAGGCTCCACATGCCGGCATTCGGAGACGTCGAAACGCCGTCCTCCGAAACGCCGAGTTTCTGGAGCAGCCCATTGGAGGCGAACTTGCCCGCAACGACGCCGATGGAGCCCGTCAACGTGGCGGAATTGGCGACGATTTTATCGCCGTTCATCGCAACCCAGTAGCCGCCCGAAGCCGCAGCCTCCCCCATCGAGACAATAACGGGCTTACCCTGTTTCTGGGCATGAATAACGGCGCGGCGAATGGTCTCCGCAGCGGCAGGAGATCCTCCCGGGCTATCGACGCGAAAAACGATAGCCTTCACCTCGTCGTCTTCCTCGGCGGCGGCGAAAGCGTCCGAAACGGTATCGGCGCCCACAACGGGCTCGCCAAAGCTTCCGCTGTCGAAGCTCTTGTCCATAATGATCCCGGAGCCATAAATGAGAGCAACCGTGGTCCGTTTTTTCTCAGCCTCGAAATCGAAGGAATAGCCGAGATAAGTCCCCACATCCACATGGCTGGCGTCCACCCCGGCCTTGCGGTCCAGCTCGCTCTCGAATTCGTCGGCATAAGCGAGCTTGGTCACGAGCCCTTCCTGAACGGCCTCTTCGTCCGTAAACGGCCCGCGGGTCATCAACCCTTTGACATGCTCGACATCCCACTTGCGGCTCTGCGCAATGCCCGAAGCGACCTGATCCGAAAGATTGTCGATCATGCCCTGCATCTCGGCCTTGACGGGCGGCGAAAATCCGTCGCGCTGAGCGACTTCCATAAAGGACTTGTATTCCTCACGCTGCATGAAGTCCGCAACGACGCCCATTTTCTCAAGAGCGCCCCTGACAAAAGGCGACTGAACGGCCACACCGGTAAGGCTGACGGTCCCGACCGGCTGAAGCCAGACGTTTTCGAAGGCGCTCGCCAAAAAATAGGCGCGGCTTCCAAGCCCGAACTGCCCAAAATCGGTGCCGAACGCATAAGTAAACTTGCCGCTCTCGCGGAATCTGGCGATGGCCGCGCGAATTTCCTGAGCATGAACCATGGAAGGCTGCTGAGTGCCGAAACGGGCCGCAATCCCCTTCACATGAGGGTCCCGGGAAGCCTTTTCGATAGCCGATAAAAGATCGAGCAAAACAATAGGTTCGTCATCCATCGCAAGGCTGAACGGAGAAGGCTCGTTCCGCTCGACAACGGGCTGGGTAAAATCGATTGTCAAAACAACGCTTTGAGGTTCCGGCTCGCCGCGCTCCTGCTGATACAAGGAGGAAGCGACTCCCCAAGCCATCAGGGCGACGACAAGAAATCCGATAACGGCAAAACAATTGGCAATGAATCTGAACACGTCCGAACCTGACTTGGAAAGGAGAGGTTAAGGATTATCCCAATCCGTCTCCAATGTCACCTTACAAATATGCGTTTGTTTCCGAAGAAAAAACGCAAAATTGAGCGAACCGGGCGTTGACAGAAACACATAAAATCATATGAATGGATATGAGCCATTCCCCCGAAGCGTCGTTCCGGCTCGGCCTCGAAGCCTATCGCGCCGGAAAAATCGAGCAAGCCGCCGGTTATTGCCGCGACGCGCTGAGCGCCGCGCCGGATCATCCGGCCTGCCTGCACCTTTTGGGATTTCTTGAATTCTGCATGGGCCTCAAGGACGAAGCCGAAAGCCACATGCGCAAAGCGGTGTCGCTGACCCCGGCCTTTGCCGAAGGGCGCTGCCATTTCGCGCGACTTCTCTTTGCGAAAGGCAAAAACGAGGAAGCGCTCGAACACTACCGCGAAACGCTCATCCTCAAACCGGACCACACCGAAGCCCTGTTCGGCATGGCCAACGCGCTTGCGCTGACCGGAAGGCCCAACGAAGCAATGGACGCCTACGAAGCGCTCCTTAAACTGAAGCCCGATCACCCCGAAGCGCTGAACAATCTGGGCGTCCACTACTTCGACAGAAAAAACTACGAAAAAGCCGAGCGCTTCGCAAAGCGCGCCGTCAACCTGCGCCCGGCCTACGCCGCCGCGCACAACAACC
>JAQUUS010000080.1 GCA_028693775.1 Alphaproteobacteria bacterium
CGGCTGCTTTGGCCGCAAACATGGCGGTGATCGGATTTACGGGCGGCAGCCATTATCGCGACGGCGACGGCGGGAAGCTGCACAGGGCTTCGACGGTCATTGACGATATGCGCAAGCTTCCGGGCTTTGCGAGGTCTTTTTTTGCAGGGAAGGGGCTTTGATGCTTTTCGATATTCGCAAGCGCGACGTTACGACAAGCACGAACGACGACGCCAAGCGCGCCGCCGTTGCGGGCGCTCCGGAAGGCTTTGTGATCTGGGCTTTGCATCAGACGCAGGGGCGCGGACGGATCGGGCGTCCGTGGCAGTCGGATGAGGGCAATCTTTTCTTTTCCGTCGTTTTGCGGCCGCCTTTGCCAAGAAGCGAGTGGGCCGGGTATAGCTTCGTTGCGGCGCTCGCCGTTCAGGAAACGGTCGATTATTATGTCAACAAGGATATCGAGGGCGCGTTTTCGGTTCCTCATAACGTTGAGATGAAGTGGCCTAACGACGTTCTGGTCGACGGCAAGAAGATCAGCGGCATTTTGCTCGAGTCGGAGGATGACAACTGGCTGGTCCTGGGGATCGGGATCAATGTGCGCTGCGATCCGGACAATCCGATGTATCCGGCGACGAGCCTTGCTTCGGAAACGCCTGCCGTTCCGGAACTAGGCGATCTTTTGGACAGGGTGCTCGATTCATTCGATAGCTGGTATGCGCGCTTGAACCATGAGGGGTTTTTGCCCATTCGCGCCGCGTGGCTCATGAATGCGCGCAAGGGGACCATGCGCGTCAAGTTGCCCGCCAAGGCCACGGAATTCTACGGCGAATTCCTTGACCTCGACATCGAGGGCGCTTTGCGGTTGCGCCTTCAGGACGGCAGCGAGCGCAAGGTCAGCGCGGGCGACGTTTTTCCCTTCGTGTGATCCGGACCTATTTGGGCAGGAAGCAGTGCCCGATGGTCGGGAACGTTCCGGAACGGACTTCGTCGGCGTAGGTCTTCACGGCGTTCGCCACGATGGGCGCGAGCTCGACGTAACGCTTGGCGAATTTCGGCGTGAAGGCCGAGAACATTCCGAGGATGTCGTCGACCACGAGGATCTGACCGTCGCATGCGGGCGACGCGCCGATGCCGATGGTCGGGATCGTAAGCGCTTCGGTGATGTCTTTTGCGACAGGCTCGATGGTTCCTTCGATGACCACGCAGAACGCTCCGGCTGCCTCGATCGCTTTGGCGTCGGCCATCACTTTTTGCGCGCCTGCGTCGCCGCGGCCTTGAATTTTGAAGCCGCCCATCTTTTCGATGGACTGCGGCATCAGGCCGACGTGGCCCATTACGGGCACGCCGTTGTCGACGAGGTAGCGCACCGTTTCGGCAAGCTCTTCGCCTCCTTCGGGCTTGACGGCCGCACAGCCTGTTTCTTTCATGATCCGTTGCGCGTTTTTGAGAGCTTCTTCTTTCGAGTGCTCGTAGGTGCCGAACGGCATATCCACGACCACCAGCGCATGCTCCGCGTTGCGGACCACTGCTGCTCCGTGCGCGATCATCATGTCGATGGTCACGGGTAGCGTGTTCTCAAATCCGTAGACAACCATTCCGAGCGAATCCCCCACGAGGATCAGATCCACCAGCGGGTCCACGATTTTTGCCATCGGGGCCGTGTAGGATGTGAGGCAGACAATCGGCTTGTTTCCTTTGACTATGTCTTTTATGCTGATTTTCATTGTAAATCCTTTCGACTCTTGTATTTAAATCTTGCCATTTTGCATTCCCGGAATCTAGTGTAGTGTTTCCCTCATCTTATTGCGGCGCAACAATAAAGGCTGGACAATGACCTCTCTCTTTATGCGGCGGTTTTTTCCGAAACTCGGCGCGGCCCTTGTCGTTTTTTCGCTGGCTTTGGGCGCGGGCGGGATCGCTTCCGCCGAGATTGTGGAAAAAGATATTCCTTGCGGTGCGGGGACTTGTCACCGTTTTTGGCCCAGAATGCCCGATGTGAAGGGCTGGCACAGAGAAGATGCCGCTGCGCTTAATATCGATGCGCTCGTTCCGGACGGCTCAAAGCTCGAGGATGCTTCTTCCCTGATTTACGGCAGGGCCGTTTTCAAGACGAGCCTTCCCGCAAAATCGTTCGAGGAGTTCGTTTCCAACGATCAGGAATCTTTCGACGCCAAGATTTCGGAGCTTCCTTCGCTCAAGACCGCTGACGGGCAGACTATTCGCCTTTTCTCCTTTGTTCCCCTTGTCGATGGCGGTAAATGGGAGCTTGTCGGCTACGGGCAGGAAGGCGCTTTTTATCTCATTTTTGTTCTTGTCGGGCAGACGCAGACGGATCTCGACAAGTCCAGGGCGGCGTTTGTTTCGCTCGTCGAATCCTATAAATTGAAAAACTGAAGAAGGCCATGACCAGCAAAGTGAAAAAAGTTTCGGACTACAAAGGCGGCGCAGAGGCTCTGATTGCCGAGCACGGGATGTCTTCGGACGAGTACAAGGTTCTTTTGAACGTGATCGGGCGCGAGCCGACCGTTGCCGAGCTGGGCGTCGCGGCGGCCATGTGGTCGGAGCATTGCTCCTATAAATCCACGCGCGTCTGGCTCAAGCAGCTTCCGACAAAGGCTCCTCACGTTATTTGCGGGCCCGGCGAAAATGCGGGCGTTATCGATATCGGCGACGGGCAGGCCGCTATCTTCAAGATGGAGAGCCACAATCATCCTTCGTATATCGAGCCTTATCAGGGCGCGGCGACCGGCGTCGGCGGTATTTTGCGCGACGTTTTTACTATGGGCGCGCGGCCTATCGCCAACATGAACGCGTTGCGCTTCGGGGCGGTCGATCATCCCAAGACGAAGGGGCTGGTGGCCGGGGTCGTTTCGGGCATCGGCGGATATGGCAATTGCGTCGGCGTTCCCACTTTGGGCGGCGAGACGAATTTCCATGCAAGCTATAACGGCAATATTCTTGTCAACGCCATGACTGTGGGTGTGGCGGACGCAAAGAAGATTTTCTATTCTGCCGCGGCGGGGGTCGGGAATCCCGTTGTTTATGTCGGCTCAAAGACCGGGCGCGACGGCATCAAGGGCGCGACCATGGCTTCGGGCGAGTTTAACGAAGACTCGGAGAGCATGCGGCCTACCGTTCAGGTCGGCGATCCGTTCGTCGAAAAGCTCGTGATGGAGGCTTGCCTTGAACTCATGGCCACGGACGCCATCATTTCGATTCAGGATATGGGCGCGGCCGGGCTGACGTCTTCGTCCGTCGAAATGGCGTCGAAGGGCGGACTGGGGATCGAGATCGATCTCGACAAGGTTCCGCTTCGCGAGCAGGGCATGGATGCTTATGAGATCATGCTTTCGGAGAGCCAGGAGCGCATGTTGATGGTTCTCAAGCCGGGGTGCGAGGCCGAGGCAGAGCGTATTTTCAAGAAATACGAGCTCGATTTCGCCGTGATCGGCAAGCTTACCGATACGGGGCGCATTGTGTGCACGCGGTTCGGCGAGGTTGAGGTCGATATCGAGGTCGCGCCGCTCGTTGAGAAGTCTCCCGTTTATAACAGGCCTTGGGAACCGACCCCGGCGCAGCCCGATATTCCGGCGGCGAGCTATCCTTTGCCGGAAGGCGAGACGGCTCTCAGCGTTTTGGAAAAGCTTTTGGCCACGCCCGATTTGTGCTCGAAACGCTGGATCTGGGAGCAATATGACAGCCTTGTGCGCGCCAATACGGCTCAGGGGCCCGGCGGAGATGCGGCCGTCGTTCGGCTCGACGGTGGCGACAAGGCTTTGGCGATTTCGACGGATTGCACGCCGCGTTATTGCGCGGCCGATCCTGTGGAAGGCGGTAAGCAGGCCGTCGCCGAGACCTGGCGCAACATTTGCGCCGTCGGGGCCAAGCCTTTGGCCATTACCGACAACATGAACTTCGGGAATCCCGAAAAGCCCTTGATTATGGGGCAGTTTGTGGGGGCGGTTCAGGGGATCAAGGATGCTTGCCTTGCGCTCGACTATCCTGTCGTTTCGGGCAATTGCAGCCTTTATAACGAGACGAACGGCGCTGCCATTTTGCCCGCGCCTGCTATCGGCGGCGTCGGGTTGATGCCCGATGTTCGCAAGGCTGTGGGCATTGCCTTTGCGGGCGAGGGCGAGACTGTGTTTATTCTCGGCGAAACTGCGGGGCATATCGGGCAGTCGATTTATTTGCGCGAGACGTTCGGCAAGGAAGAAGGTTCGCCTCCGCCTGTCGATTTGCAGGCCGAGCGTAAGCACGGCGAATTCGTGCGTGCCATGATCGATCAAAGCCTTTTGACGTCCTGCCATGACATTTCGGACGGCGGCCTTTTGGTCGCTTTGGCCGAGATGGTTATGCCGCGCGGCGTCGGCCTTGCCGTCGAGCTTTCCGGCGATGCCGGATTCTGGTTCGGCGAGGATCAGGGGCGCTATGTCGTTGCGACAAAGGACGCTCAGGCCTTGATCGAGAAGGCCAAGGAGGCGGGCGTTCCCTTCGCCAAGATCGGGACGACGGGCGGCGCAGACCTTGCGGTCGAGGGCGCGCGCGTCCCCGTGGCGCAGTTGCGCACGGCTCATGAATCGTTTTTGCCCCAATATATGAGGTAACATGACAGACTTCGCTCAGGCGTTGGCTCAGTCCCGGATCGTTGCGATCTTGCGAAACCTTTCGACGGACAAGGCTTTGGCTGTCGGCGAGGCTTTGATCGGGGCGGGGGTGACGCTCCTTGAGGTTCCTTTGAACGGCCGCGAGGCCTGGGAAACTTTCGGGGCTTTGGCCAAGGCTTTTTCGTCGAAGGCCGCTATCGGCGTTGGGACGGTTCTTTCTCCTCAGGATGTGGGCAGGGTTTCGGCCCGCGGCGGAAATTTTATTGTTTCGCCAAACATGGACCCGGAGGTGGTCAATGTTACCAAGCGGCTCGGACTGGCCAGCATTCCGGGCGTGGCGACTCCCACGGAGGCTTTCGCGGCGATCAAAGCCGGGGCCGCGGCTCTCAAGCTTTTTCCGGGGCAGGGCTTCTCTTCGGACATCATCAAGGCCTGGCGCACTGTTTTGCCGCCCGAGATTCCTTTGCTTTTGAGCGGCGGCGTGAATGCTTCGAATATTCACGGGTTTGTCTCGGCGGGAGTTGCCGGGTTTATGGTTTCATCGGCGATTTTTGCGCCAGAACTCGATCCCGATGAGATTGGCGAAAAGGCCAAGGCTCTTATTGAGGCCCTGAAAGGCGGAGGCAAGGCACATGCCCATGACGGTAAGTGAAATCGAGCGCCTGATTAAGGACGCTTTGCCCGACGCTTATGTCGAGCTCAAGGATTTGCGCGGCGACGGCGATTATTTTCAGGCTTATGTCGAAAGCCGCGAGTTTATCGGGAAGACCCGCGTTCAACAGCACCGGATGGTTTATGCCGCTTTGCAGGGGCGTGTCGGCGGGGTTTTGCGCGCTTTTACGCTCAGTACGGCTACGCCTCAGAAATAATCATTCGCCCCGGCACGATCCGAACGACGTTAGCGAACTCCGGACCAGCGTGCTGCTGTCGCATACCAGCCTTTTCTTTTTCGGCGAGTTCATGACAAGAAACCATATCCCCGCGATGGCTGCGAAGATAAATAGAACCTGAAACACTCGGCCCCATGGGAAGCCTTCTTTTTCTTTCTTTACCGGCGCTCTTTTGCGGCGGTATTTTGACGGAGGTGGAGATTCGGGTTGAAACATATTGCAACCTTAGCGCAGTGCGATCGTTTTTTGATAGTTAAAAACACTCGTTAACCTTGTCAAGCAATCTCTCGATTCTGCTTCTCTCTCTCTCCTCAAATAGGCATAATGCACCATCTCAATTGAGGATTTTGCCGCATGATCAATCCTGCCGTCGCAGAGCGTATTCGTTCCGAAATTTTGGTTCATGACGTCGTTCTTTACATGAAGGGCACGCCTGTGTTTCCTCAGTGCGGGTTCTCGGCTCAGGCCGTTCAGATTCTTGAGATGCTTCGCGTCAACTACAGGGCTATCGACGTTTTGGCCGATCCGGGCCTTCAGCAGGGAATCCGGGATTTTAGCGATTGGCCCACTTTGCCCCAGCTCTATATCAAGGGCGAGTTTATGGGCGGGTGCGATATTATGCGCGAGATGGTTCAGGCCGGTGAGTTGCAACAGCTTTTGGCCGAAAAGGGCATTCCTTTTGAGGATCGCTGACGACGCTAAAAGTGTGTGTCCGATTCGGTATGCACTATATATGTGTGGCGGCTTAAGAGACATTTATCAACTTATTGATTTTAAATATAATTTGTTTTTCCGGGGTGGCCTGTAGCAATGCGTTACAAACTCTGAACTCTTTATCTTCTTTGAAGGCTTCCCTTCCTTGGGGTTATCGTTTATGAAGTGATTCCAGCCGAAAGCTATGTCGTTTGTATGTCAGGCCGAGTCTTTCCCGACCCGGTGTGATGCGTTTGTTTTTTTGAATTCGAAAGGTTTTCCAGATGCAGAATGTCTTGCTCGTCATTCAGTTGTTGGTGGCCATTGCCATGATTGCCGTGATCTTGCTCCAAAAGACGGCGGCGGACGGCGGCGGCCTCGCTGGCGGCGGCGGTGGCGGCACCATGGGCGGTTTGTTCACCGCGAGAGGGTCGGCCAATATTTTGACCCGCACGACGGCCATTCTCGCCACTTTGTTTATCGTGATCTGTCTCGCTTTGGGCGCGATGGCGAGCAGGCAACACGACTCTTCGAGCGCGGTCGATCAAATTCAACAAACCTCCGTTCCTGCAGAACAAAGCCAACCTGCACAAGACGGTTCTTTGGCGCCTGAGGTGCCTTTGGCCGAGTAGTTCATTCTTGTCGATCCTTTTGTCGTTTTTGGTTGGTGGAGATTGCAATGACACGTTTTATTTTTATTACCGGCGGCGTGGTTTCCTCTTTGGGCAAGGGAATCGCGTCCTCGGCCCTCGGCGCTTTGCTTCAGGCGCGGGGATATAAGGTTCGCCTCCGCAAGCTCGATCCCTATCTCAATGTCGATCCCGGCACCATGTCGCCGACCCAGCACGGCGAGGTTTATGTGACCGACGACGGCGCGGAGACCGATCTCGATCTCGGCCACTACGAAAGATTTACCGGCGTCGCCTCGCGCCAGAGCGACAGCGTTACCTCGGGGCGCATTTATTCGGACGTTATCAGCAAGGAACGTCATGGCGATTATCTGGGCGGCACCGTTCAGGTCATTCCTCAC
>JAQUUS010000081.1 GCA_028693775.1 Alphaproteobacteria bacterium
CTCTTGCGGCCGAAGTTCGGCGTGCGGAGCATTTCGCTTTCGGTCTTCTGAACGAGATCGCCGATGTAGACGATGTTGTCGTTCTTGAGGCAGTTCGCCGAGCGGACCGAGAGTTCGAGCTCGTCGACCTTGCGAAGCAGATTGCGGTTGAACGGCAGATCGGTCGCGGTTTCCTGCGCAGGAGCGGCGTGCTGCGGCTCTTCGAAGTTGATGAAGAACTGCAACTGATCCTGCAAGATGCGCGCGGAGATCGCCACGGCGTCTTCCGGCAAAATCGAGCCGTCGGTTTCGACGGTCAGGATAAGCTTGTCATAGTCCGTGACCTGCCCGACGCGGCTGTGCTCGATCTTGTAAGCAACCTTGCGGACGGGGCTGAACAAAGCGTCGATGGGAAGCAGGCCGATGGGCGTGTCTTCCTTGCGGAGCTGAGCGGCGGGAATGTAGCCGCGGCCCGTCTCGACGGTGAGTTCCATCGACAGCCTGGCGCCCTTGTCGAGCGTGCAGATGACGAGGTCGGGGTTCATGATTTCGACTTCGGAACCCGTTTCGATCTGCTTGGCGGTGACTTCGCCGGGCCCTTCGGCGCGCAAACGAACGCGCTTGGGAACGTCGGAGTGCGCACGGAGCGACAGGCTCTTGAGGTTCAGGATGATATCGGTAACATCTTCGCGAACGCCGGGGATCGACGAGAACTCATGCAACACGCCCTCGATCTGGATCGAGGTGACGGCGGCTCCCTGCAAAGACGAAAGCAACACACGACGCAGGGCATTGCCGAGCGTCATGCCGAAACCGCGTTCGAGGGGTTCGACCACCATCGTCGCGACGTTCGGGTTGTTTTCTGATGTTTGGACATTTTTCGTCGGCTGAATCAGCGACTTCCAATTTTTCTGTAACACGGCCAGACCCTTTCGGTTAATTCAGGCAAAAACAGTACTGATTCTTAAACGCGGCGGCGCTTGCGCGGACGGCATCCGTTATGCGGAATGGGCGTCACGTCACGGATCGACGTCACGGAAAAACCTACGGACTGCAACGCGCGCAACGCGGATTCGCGACCGGCGCCCGGCCCCTTGACTTCGACTTCCAGCGTGCGAACACCGTGCTCAATCGCCTTGCGGCCCGCATCTTCGGCAGCCATCTGCGCGGCGTACGGGGTCGACTTGCGCGAGCCCTTGAAGCCCATCAGGCCCGAGGACGACCAGGCAATCGTGTTGCCCTGCGCATCGGCGATGGTGATGATGGTGTTGTTGAACGACGCATTGACGTGAGCGATGCCGTTGACGATGTTCTTGCGTTCGCGACGGCGGCGAACCGGGGCGGCCTTGTCGGCTTTGCCTTCAGTCTTGTCTTGTGTAGCCATTATGTTCTTTCCTTTTTACTCCCCGGAGAAATTTCCGGAGCTTGCACTTCATCCCGCGATTCTCGAAGCTCCCGGCCTTCCTGAGACCATGGATTCCGGCTCTTGCCGGAACAGGATTTTCTTAGCCCTGCCCCCGGATCGCTCCGGGAAAAGGCAGCGAAAAAACCTTACTTCTTCGTCGCGATCTTCTTGCCGGCAATCGGCTTGGCCTTTCCTTTGCGGGTGCGCGCATTGGTATGCGTGCGTTGGCCGCGAACGGGCAGACCCTTGCGATGGCGCAGGCCGCGGTAGCAGCCCAAGTCCATCAAACGCTTGATGTTCATCGACACTTCGCGGCGAAGATCGCCTTCGACCTTGTAGTTTCTGTCGATGTCTTCGCGAATTTTGAGAATTTCGCCTTCGGTCAGCTGATTGACACGCTTGGACGGATCGATACCGACGCGCGCGCAAATTTCGAGAGAGTTGGTAGGTCCGACTCCATAGATATAGCGCAATGCGATGTGCAAAGGCTTAGCTGCCGGAATGTTGACGCCTGCAATACGAGCCACTTCGTTCTCCAAAAAACAACAAAAACACCGCGTTGGCGAGAGACACCTTCACGCGCCAAAACGGGGTTAATTGCCAATAAAATCCGACCCCTACCCAGAGCCGAGGTGGCGCAGTATAGAAGTTAACAAACGAGAGTCAAGCACTTAAAGGGCGTTCTTCGAGCAAAAACAGCCTCATGCGCCGGATGGAGAACCCAAAACAACTCGTTGATTCTTAACCTTTATACCCAAAAACAGGCCACCTAGCCCGGAATCAGCCCCCGCTTAGACATATTATATATGCCGGGCCGCAAAGCAACGCGCTGTGAGTCGGAAATCGTCTTTGGCGGCTCCTTTTCCACAGCCTCCGAACCATAGAGATTCTGAAACACGACATCGACGGAATGTCTTATCGAGCCGTCATGCTGGGCAACGGTCTTCAGCCGGGAGGCATAAGCGGGCGTCACAAACGAGGGTTTTGTCTCCGCGATCCTCCCGTAAACGCGCAAGGCGTGCAGGCGAACGGCCAGTCTGCTGTCCTGCTCCATAAAACCGAACAAAGCCTCTGCGAGCGCAGGCGTTGCAAATCCCGGAACGGAATCGACAATGTCGGCGATCGCCTCGAACGCAAGATCCCGAATGCGTTCGGTCCTTCCGTTGCCCGCTATGGAGACGAACGCATTCAGGTCCTTTTCTTCCGCAAGGCCCAGCTTGGCATCAAGAAGCCGCGATACAATCGAAGCGGCCCCCTTGTTCAAACAGAAATCGTCGCCGGAGAAGGCTAAATTCATAAAGCCCTCGACAAGCGCGCGATCGGCGCCTTTCGCAAAGTCCGGGTTCTGCCTGTATATATCGTCGAGGCAAAAAACGCCCCTCCGCCGGAGGCCCTGATCGTCTGTGGAGAAAACCGACGAAATCAGTCCGTCGACAATCTCCCCGTCCACCGCATCGGGCCTGACATCCGTAATCTTGTTCAGAATCCAGACGGCTTCCTGCTGCCGGGTGGGCCTGCCGCCGGAGAAGGCCTCCGCTTTCATTTTTTTCACAAACGCCGGATCTACAAGATTGGGCCGCCTGTCCAAAAGATCCCTGAGAAGCTCAGTCGCCTTGAGCGTTTTGAGCGAGGCCGGATCGTTCCACGCCTCGTTCAGGCATCTTTTCGCGAGGCGGTCGAGAAGATCGCCGTTCGCCATTCCCTTGCTGCCCGAGAAAATAACCAGAAGGGCATGTTCCGGGGACTTGTTTCCGGAATGGGTGTGTACGATGCCCTCGAAGGAACACACGAGCGGCTCCTGATCGACAATGTTTGCGATCAAACGGTCGACCAGCCCGGGAACGACAAGATCGGGCTGCGTTTGAACGATCCGCTTCAAGATATTCCGCGCCTCGGACGTAAACGCCTGTCTGGGATCGGTCGCCGCTATCAAGGCGACACGCTCGGCAATCCACGGATCGACGAAGTCGGGGTGAGCCTCGATGATTTCGTCCACCAGAACGAGCGCCGAAGGCCGCATGTCTTCGCTGCCGGACCCGGCGATCTTGACAAGCCTTTCAAGGATGGACTTGTTTGCGAGATCTTCGCGGTTCCTCAAAAGCGACATCACAACATCCATCGAATCTTTTCTGCCGTCGTCAGCCCCCGCCCCCACCGCTATGTCGAGGAAACGGTCCACGAAATCCACCGTAATGAGCTTTGAGTCCGACAGGAACAAATCGTCGAGAATGTATGCCGCCGTCCAGCGCACATACCGGCTTTCGTTTTCGGCCGCGATATCCGCAATCGCGCCGACAAGTTTCGAATCCGCAACCGAAGGCTTGGCCCCGATCGCTTCCTTCAGCGCCTCCATCGCGGCGCGCCGGATGTCGATAGGCGCGCCGGACCCGCCCATTTGCACGAGGCGCTCCAGTCTTTTTACAGTGATTTGTTCAGGAGAAGCGTTCAGAATCGCTCCGAGCACGCCAAAAGTGCGGATACGCACATCGTCGTCCGCCCCTTTTTCGGCGCGGGTCAGGATATCGTCGATAAAGTCCCCGTCGATCAGGCCGGATTTTCCCGCCAAGGCAACCCGAAGCATGCCGTCGCATTTTCCGAGGATGGCCTCGCTATCGGTCCGAATTCCCATTTCGGCCATGTCGCGTACAATCGTTTTGTCGGCAAATTCCGGCCAATTCGTCAAAATTTTCTTGAGGTCCCACAAGGCCGTGCTCGCAATGTCCGAATCCTTGTTTCCGGCTTTCTCCCGAAGGAAGAAAAACGCCTGCTCCGCCAGATCGCGCCGGGCAATTATGAGGGAGCCGAACGCCGCGATGGCTTCGTTTGCAAGGTCGCGATCGCCACTGTTCTGAACCTCGAAATAAAAGCGAACGGTGTCCATGGTCGCGAGATCGGGCCGATACGACAGGACGTTCTGGACAAATTTAATGGAAAGCCCCGAAACCGCCGTTTTTTCGAGGGTCCTTGCAAAAGCCTTTTCCAAAGGTATGTGCTCGATCAGATCGGAACGCACACTGGCGATGGACGTCAACGAAATCAGCGCAGAGCGAACGAACACGCCCTCTTCTTCGTCGAGATTTTCGCCGATGCCCTTCACCATCCCGGGCGTTGCGTATTCGGGATGAACGGTCAGCACCGCCCTGAAAAGGTGGTTCGCATTCTTGGTCGTGACGGGATACCGCTCATTCATCAACGAACCGTCAAACGCCGCATCCAGCAGAGACTCTGATGCAAGATCCGGCCTCGACGTTACGATTTGAGTAAGGGCTTTATACGCCGCCTCGCGCGTGTTCCCGGGCGGGTCTGTCAGGGCAATTTTTCCAAAGGCTGCAACCATCGCCCGGCTGGCGGTATACGGTGCGGCCTTGACCAGAGCGGCCAGGGCATACGACACATCCTCACGGACATTTGGCGTGTCCTTGTCGGCCAGGGATCCTTCGAGCATGCCGCACAGATTCCGGACAAGGCCCGGATTCGCTTCCGCGACCGTTTCGAGCGCCTCGTTTGCAATGTCTCCCGAAAGCCCCGACGGAAATTTGATCCACTCGGCAGAGTACCACACCAGCGCCGCAACCGTATCCAAATCCATCGAGGCGGGGAAACTCCTTGCCATGGCGCAATTGATATAGAACGCCATCCTGCGATGACTGGGATCCGCGACGCCATGCAAGCGCACCCGGCGCAAGCATCCGGCGAAACTCTCATCCTGCAAGCCGGGCATCGTTTCCCCGGCATAGATTTTCAAGGCTCCCAGCGCCGCATCCGGTTTCTTGAAATCGACCGTCAGCAGGCACGCCTGAACCATTTTGAGGCGGAACTCCTCGGACAGCGCAGGAGAAACAGAATTCCACGCGGCGACATCGCCTTTCGACAAGGCCCTGAACCCGGCGCTACGCGCGCGGAGTTCACTGTGTTCCGAAACGGCGTCGAGAATGGCTATCGGTTCGGGACGCGCACCGATAAAGGATTTCAGCATCTCGCGGTAGAAAATGCGCGGCAGGCCCACATTCTTGTCTTCGGCGTCGAACGACCGGCGGATCAGGCTTTTATACGTTTCGATCCTCTTGGCCTGCCCTTCGCGCGTCTCCGGATTCGACGTCTGCGCATGAAGAAGCTTCGCAAGCTCGAGCTCGGCCATCCATTCGACCGCCGTACCTTCCTGAAAATCGAGAAGCGCATTGCCAATGGCCTCGCGCGTCCAGGAATCCTGAAGATAGATCGTTGTCACCTGCCCGTCTTCGTACAGGCGTTCGTCCATCTTGAACTCGCCCGATTTCCCCGCATTCTGAAGGGAAACAAAGCCGTGCAGCGTTTGCAAAAACGCATCGCATGTTTGCGAATTCTCGACACCGCTGCCGCCATAAACCCGGCCCGGCACCAGCACAACGCTGTTGTCCTCCTCGCTGTCCTTGACGGGATAGGGCTTGAGCAAAACGCGCATCAGCGGATACCGCGCCGCAACGTCGCCCTTGAAAACGACATACGCCGCAATGGATCCCGCCCTGATGTCGAGCGGCACGAAACGCCAGTTGCAGCCGTCACGCGCCATGCACGACACCCAGCGCTGGCCGGTCGACGCCTCCGCGATTTTCTGCGCATCGCGCGACACGACGATCTGAAGCAAGCCGTTCTCCAGCAGCGCATCGGCGGGCAAAGGTTTCCGGTTGGCGACCTCGCGCAGCGTTTCGTAATGGCCGGAAACATCGTTGACGGCCTGTTCCTTCTTTTTGCTCTCGTTGGCCTCGTGCGTAAAAACCTCGTAGAGCTCCCATGCATATATATCCTGAAGGTATTTTCCGAACCTCGTGCGATAGGTCCAGTCGTCGCCCCCCCAGACGGCCTTTCCATCCGCAATCTGCGGCTTGCACGTTTGCAAATTGGACAGGTCGCCCGGATCGCGGCGGATCATCTGCCGCGCGATCTGCCGTTGCGGCTGCGGCATGCCTTTGAGCTCTTCGGAAATGTCCTCGCCGCCCAGCTCCCGTTCGACAAGCCGTTGCGCTCTTTCGTTGTGGGCGTCGATAAATTCCTGAATCTTGTCCGCAAACGAACGCCCTCCGCCGAAGAAATCCAGCACAAGGTCGTTTTCATCCCCGAACAGAGCGTCCCACCGGGCATGTTCAGGGCGCTGGTTCGCCATTTCCGCAAACGACTGACGGTCTTCGGGGGTAAACTGCGTGACGGTCCGCCAGCCTTCGCCCTTCTTGTCCGGAAGCCTCTCCGCCTCTTTTTCCAGCGCCGGGCCATCGAGACCGGCCATCGCGCGCACAAGGTCTTCGACAGGAACGCCCTTGGCAAGGCCCGTTTCGATAAAAAAGATGCGCGCGGCGACAAGAGGCGCCGACGCCGCACGCCGGTCGGACTGTGCGGCTTCGGCCAGCAATTCGTCGATCAGCGCGCCGTAGGCCTCGCGGTTGATCTCGATATAGGTTGCAAATGGATTCTCGGTCATACTTATCTCACATACGGCACGGGGCGCGGCGAAGAAGCCTCTTTCGGCCTCCGGGGAACGTCGTCGCCTTGCGCGGGTTGCGTCAGCTCCCATGAGGCCCGGGCTTTCGAAATTTTTTCCAGCGCTGCGGCGGCAGGCTTGGCGCGCACGGCTTTTTTACTTTCCGACACGCAACGGATACGGCCGCAAAAGTCGTCGCTGGCAAGTTCGGGACAACCCGAAACGATATCCGCGAGCGATCCAAACGCCTCGTCGGCTGCGTCGGTTTCCTTTTCGGCCATCGATAAAAGAGTTTCGGCCAATTCGCCGGTCGCGAGGGCCTTGTAGTTCAGGGCCACGTCCCTGAT
>JAQUUS010000082.1 GCA_028693775.1 Alphaproteobacteria bacterium
TGAAGGAAAGCGGCGCGATATCCGCAATGCCCTTGACATGCGTACAGTTGGATTCCGACAAATCCGCGCTGCCGCCGATCAGTTCCGGGAACTCGGGCATAAGCGCAGCCAAAGCAATCCCCGAACATTTGCGTGTCGCATTTTTCGGCTTTTCGTCAGCCGTCTTCTTCTTGAGCTCATCCAGAGCCTTCGCGGCCGCCTCGGGCATATCGCCCTTCAACGCATTCTCAAACGCCTGACGATCCGCATGAGCGTCCACGCGTTTTTTCCATGCGAGGCAATCTTCGTGCCCGCGCGCGCCGATCTTGCGCCAGTCGGAAAGAATGTTCTCCGGAACGACGAACGGATCGTGAGGCCATCCGAGCTGCGCACGCGTCGCAGTCATTTCCTCGGCGCCCAAAGGCGCGCCATGGCAACCGCTGGTCCCCTGCTTTTTGGGAGCGCCGTAACCGATAACCGTCCGGCAAGCGATCAGCGAAGGCTTGTCCGTCACAGCCAGCGCGGCATTCGTCGCGGCTTCGATAGCCGCAGGATCGTGCCCGTCAATGGCCTGAACGTGCCAGCCATAAGCGCGATAGCGCGCCTGAACGTCTTCCGTAAAGGAAAGCGACGTCGGCCCGTCGATGCAGATTTTATTGTCGTCATAAAAAACAATCAGCCGTCCGAGCTTCAGATGCCCTGCCAAAGACGCCGCCTCATGGCTAAGCCCCTCCATCATCTCGCCGTCCGAAGAGATGACAAAAGTCCGGTGATCGACCAAATCGTCGCCGAACCGCGCATTAAGCATGCGCTCGGCCAAAGCGAACCCGACGGCATGAGCGACGCCCTGCCCCAAAGGCCCGGTGGTCATCTCAATACCCATTTTGGGATCGTACTCAGGATGCCCGGCCGCCAGACTGCCCACCTGCCTGAAAGTCTTGATGGCGTCGAGGGTCATCTTCTTGTAGCCCGTGACATAAAGCAGAGCATAAAGAAGAGCCGACGCATGCCCCGGAGACATAATGAAACGGTCCCTGTCGGGCCATTCCGGATTTTCGGCATCGAACCGCAAAAACTTCGACCACAAAACCGTCGCCACATCGGCAATTCCCAAAGGCATGCCGGGATGCCCTGACTTGGCGCTCTCGACGGCATCGATCGCCAAAGCGCGAAGGGCATTGCTCAAATCCTTATGCATGGGATCCTTGGGTACAGCGGTGGTCGACATTGTCATCATCCTTTTCTATAGACACAGGCAGGCGTAGCGGAAAATGCCGCATTTTCCCGAAATGCGCAATAACGCAGTGGAAAAAACAGGCAAACGCCGCGTTAACGGGGCTCGACGTTCGGACGGAGCGAAACCTTTGGCACTCCCGCCTCCCAAAACACCCCCTCGCGACGATAAAGAGCGTTGGGATCTGGATCCCGGCCCATCATCTGCACATAAAGAGCGTCCGGCTCGACGGTTCCGCCCTTGGCGAAAATCGTCCGCCGCAACCGGCCGCTGAGATCGGGATCGTAAAGCCCCTTGGTCTTGAAGGCCTCGAACACATCGGCATCAAGAACCTCGGTCCACTTGTACCCATAGTACCCGGCCGCATATCCGCCGCTAAAGATATGCATAAAGCGCGTCGACATCAGGCCGCGCTCCGGCTTGAGAATCTGGGTCCTGCTCGCCAGATTGGTCTCAAACGCGTCCACGCTTTCGATCTTTGCCGGATCCGTCGAATAATAAGCCAAATCGAGCATGCCCAAAAAGGTCTGGTCGAGCGCGGTAATGGAGATATTGAAGTTGTTCGTCTCCTTGATCTTGTCCACAAGCGCGGAAGGAATAACCTCGCCCGTTTCGTAATGGCGCGCAAAAGTCTCCAGAACCTCGGGCTCGGCAACCCAGTTTTCCATAAGCTGTGAAGGAAGCTCGACAAAATCCCATTTAACGTTCGAGCCCGTGAGTTCCGGATAGCGCCCTTCGCCTAGAAGCTCGTGAAGCGCATGCCCGAACTCGTGAAAAACCTCCTGAACGTCGGAGAAGGATAAAAGGGTCGGCTGTCCGGGCATCGGCTTCGGAAAATTGCTGTTGTTGGTAACAAGAGGAAGCTCATCCTTGCCGCGAATGACACCCCTGCTCCTGAAGGGGATCATCCATGCCCCGCCCTTCTTGCTGCCCGGACGGGCATAGTAGTCGCCATAAAAGACACCGATCTGGGTGCCGGTTTTTTTGTCGACCACATCGAACGTTTTGACATCCGGATGATAAACGGGATACGCCCCCTGCGCCGCCGGGCGGAATTTGAGGCCGAACAGTTTTTCGGCATGCAGGCAAAGCCCGCCCAGAACTTTTTCAAGATCGAAATAAGGCCGCAACGTCTCGGCCTTGAAATCGAAAAGTTCTTCTTTCATAAGATTGTTGTAATAAGAAACATCCCAAGACTTCAGATCGTCAAGACCGTCCCTCTTTGCTGCAAACGCCGCCAGAGCCTTGTAGTCCTTCTCGGCCGCAGGTTTATAAACGGCCAAATTCTGCTCCAGAAAAGCCGAAACCGTGGGAATATCCCTGGCCATACGGTCGGACAAAACAAAGCTCGCATAAGTGTCGAACCCCAGCAATTGAGCCTTCTCATGGCGCAAGCCGAGAATGTCCTTGATCAACCCCTTGTTGTCGAACTCGCCCCCGCAGGAGGTAAGACGGGACGCCGTATAGATTTCCTCGCGCAAAGCCCGGTTTTTCGCATAAACCATGATGTCGCGCGGATAAGGCTCGAGCAAAAGAAGAAACCCGCCATCCATGCCCGCATCGCGAGCCTGCTGGCGATAAAGGTTCATGGCGCGCTCCGGAAGGCCCTCCAGCTCGGCCTCGTCATCAACGACCCTGCGAAAAGCCGCAACGGACTTGACGGTATTTGACATAAATTTCTTGGTCGAAAGAGCCAGTTGTTCATTGATGGCCTTGAGGCGTTCCTTACGCTCGCCCTCCAGATGAACGCCTGCGCGAATATATTTTTTATGCATCACATCCAAAAGAACGGCCTGCTCGACGGTCAACCCCAACTCATCCTTGCGGGCGAAAACGGCATTGACCCTGTCGAACATCTTCCGATCCAAAGAAAGTTCGCTTGAATGGCGGGAGTTTTCCTGAGCGACAATTTCTTCGATATCCCTCAACGCATCGTTGTTATTGGCCAGACAAAAAACCTCCAGAACGGTGCCGATCCGGTCCAGATCGCGCCCCACAAAGGAAAGCGCCTCGACCGAATTGAAGAAGGTGGGGGCCTCCGGATTGTCGCGAACGGCGGCGAACTCCTCTTTTTCCTTGGCCATGGCCCACCTGCAAGCGGGGAGAAAATGCTCATTTTTGATGAGATCGAGAGGAGGCGCGCCAAAAGGCAAAGCCGGAGGGTTCATGAGAGGATTATCGGCGCGATACAAGCTTGCGGAATCTGAGGCGAATGAATTGTCTGACATGAACATCCCTAACAAACGGCGAACGATGAAAAGACGAACGAGAAGCGATATTTTTGGCAAATCCGTGCAATTTTTGCCAGAGATTTCCCTACGCGGAAGCCTTCCGGTTGCAAAGAAAAAGACAAATTAACCAATACGTTCGGTTATTTTTGGCTTAGAGGGCCTATTGAGAAAGGCAGGCATAAATGGGATGACAGTAAAGGTTGCGTTTAGAAATTCGAGCTTCTATATTGCGCGCTTCCGACGGTCGGGGCATAGCGCAGCCTGGTAGCGCATCAGTCTGGGGGACTGGGGGTCGCAGGTTCAAATCCTGTTGCCCCGACCAATCCAATCAACAAATTAAACAACATAGACGGTTGCGGGATTTCATCCGAGGAACCCTCGTCGAGGCCTCGGCGCATTGTGCCCCCTTATTTAGGAACACACAGGCTAGAGTCTGGATTGCCCATGAACCGCTCCCTGAATCTGGACCACATAGAAGTTTAGTTTTCCGGCTGTTGCGAACTTGCCGAACTCGTTAAAACCGCATGCTGACGGGCATATTCGACCGGCGGCATATTACCTAGAGATGAGTGAGGACGGCTCTCGTTATAATCCCGCCGCCAAGCCTCGATGATCTCCTTTGCTTCCTGGATTGTCTCGAACCAATGCACGTTGAAACATTCCTTCCGTAAAGACCCGTTGAATGTCTCGATGAAGGCATTGTCTGTCGGTTTGCCTGGTCGGCTGTAGTCGATTCTCACTTTATGGTGATAGGCCTATAAATCCATAAGCTGACCGGTAAATTCTGCGCCGTTGTCTGCAAACAGATATCGAGGCGCTCCACGTTTTATAACGAGCCGGTTCAGGACTTCGACGACGTTTGCGCCGCGCAGGCGCTGGCCCACCTCGGCTGCCAGCGCCTCGCGGCTTATAGTCCGCGCACGAACTCCGGTCGAAGCACCTGTGCGCCGGCGCGCGCGGCGGCTATGGTGGCAACGAGGGCAGCCCGGTCCTGTGGCAGCGTGCCCGCGAGGGGCAGGCAATTCGAGGCATGATTGGAACGAAACACAACCGGACGCGGCGGGTTTAGGGCCGTGAGCAACACATGTTGTTCCTCGAGAATACCGAGGTCGTCCTGCGGCTCGAACGGCGTCCCGTCGCGTTCAAAGCGCGACACGAACGTTTCGGCTTCATCCGGGCCAAGACGCAATTGCAGGGTCGAAAGGAAATCGGGCGGCGCACGGTTGACGAGCGCGGCTGTACCCTCGATGTGCTGCTGCCATAGGCGACGCCCGCCTAGCCCCAAAATGACAGTCGCCGAAACGGCAATACCGGCGTCGTGAGCGCGGTCGAGGGCCGAGGCGAGCTTGTCCGGATTTACCCCCTTACGAATGCGCGCAAGGATGTCGGGCGATCCGGATTCAATGCCAAAATAGAGAAGCGTTAGCCCCTTCTCACGCAAGAGATTCAGATCCTCCGGCGACTTTCTGTTCAGATCGAGAGGCGTCGCGTAGCACGACACGCGTTCGAGGCTCGAAAAGCGCGTGGCCAGTTCGTCCAGGATCGCCGCGAGGTCATCGGTTGGAAGCGCCAAGGCGTCGCCGTCGGCGAGGAAGACGCGAGATGTCGAGGGCTGCATTTTTGCCGCAAGAGCGATGTCGGCGAACACCTCCTCGCGCGTACGCGTCCGGAAGGTCTTGGTCTTGTACATCGAACAGAAGGTGCAACGATTGTGCGAGCAGCCGAGTGTCGCCTGAATGATTAGGCTATTCCCCTCGCTCGGTGGGCGGTAAACCGGTTCGTCGTAGTGGAGCATGCTGATATCCTCGTCGATCATACTAAAACTTGAGACAGACAATTCCAAAGGTCACATCGTCTAAAACACAAGCAACCCCTTGGCACTTAAAAATTCTGCACCCGCTTCTTGACCCCCTTGGCGATTGACTGAGCTATCTTTGCAGGAAAACCGCCAGGCAGATTCGAGAGTGTTTTCTCCAATGCTGGGGCCACCTTCGCACGGATTTCTTCAAGAAATTCGGTTACGACCTTTGCCGGCATCCCGGAGAGTTCGGCGGTTTCGATAAAGTGGCGGAGGCAAACGGTATCTACGACATAATGCCGGTTTGCTCCGACAGCCATGGCCATTTTCATTTTATTTTTGCTTAATTGTTTGGCATCCAGGTCGGGCTGTGCCGACATCACATCATAAAGCGGCGTCAAGTGGAAGCGCCCGCCCTTGCCGAGAAAGATGCTGAAATTTTTTGCGTGGCCATCCGTCGCTCCCAGCAACCAGAAGGCTACTTGTGCCTGGAGGAATAGTTTTTGATCCTGTTCCGGGTCGTCGCTGCCTCGAAGAAATTTGAGAATCTGTTGCATCCCCGGGCCGCCAGATGATTCATATTTCCTTGTTGGCGGAACCGACATAGCCTGACAGCAATCTTCTTGCGGTATTCTGAGAAGCCGTTTGTCTTTCGTCCATCGGCGATCAAAACGCTCGAGGGCTAAAACTCGTTTTCCATTAAAGTCCAAAATCTTTGTCTTGGCCGTTGGCAAGCCAAGCGCCGCAAGAAAGGACATGCAAAAATGTTCATTCTCGACGCTTTGGTATAGATCGAGGCCATTAGAGAGCCTCCCGATTTGAGGCTTCAGTATATGCGTCGTCGCTGTATCGCCGACGGGCTTGTACCAAGCCCTTTTCCAATAAAGCAGCGCCGTCTTTTCCTGAATCCCTGCAATAGATATTCGAAATTCGTTATCCTGCGTTACACCCAAAGGAGCGCGGCCGAGATTGTTCAAAATTTCGGCAATCTCTTTATTTGTTAGGCGGTTTCCTCTCACCCGCCCCCCGCTCTCCGGCTCGACGCCTTCCGGCAAGAATTGCAACGCGCCGACGCAATCCCTCCCTATCGCCGCAAGTAGACTATAAGCGTCATCTCCTTCGGCTCGAACACGTTCTGCCAATTGATGGCGTATGACATCATTGTCCGGCAAGAGATTGTCGAAGACCGCAATGACCGGCTCGCCGATATATCTGTCTTCCCGCAGCGGCAAGGAAAACGATATAGGCAAGGCGCCATCGAAAGCCAGCCATGTGTCGTCATACTGAAAATCAATTGCGCCAGAGCTTTGCTTGCGCAGCTGCCCGACCAATCGGCCATTCAGGAAGATATTCAACGGAATATGTGTCGCTCGTCTTGGCATTAGTCGAATACCCCGGTTGTTGAGGCCTTCGTCCTCGGCTGGATAACAAGTTCCAGATTTAATGCCCGCGTTACGTCCAGCAACGTCTGCAATTGAATTCCGGAACCGCCAGATTCAAGCTTCGATATTGTTGCCTGGCGCAATTTTATCTTTGCCCCGAGCTGTTGCTGAGTGAGGCCCTGTCTACGGCGCTCGCGGCGGATGATCGCCGCGATTTGCTCTGGCGTTCGCGCTATGTCGTCCATGCCTCACCCCCACCTGCAATATACGCGATTGCGTATATCTTTGCAACATACGTTATAGCGTATATTTTATGTTTATACGCCGTAGCGTATTTATTGGGGGTTAATTTTTGAGGGTTTCGGGCGAGATTTCTCTCTAGTCACATCTGAACCTTTTTATCGGTATTGTCGCCCCCCCTTCCCGTACAATCAGTTAAAGCGCCATCAAGATCGGCAAACTGCGACATCTACCGGGCTTGTGAGCATAAGAATCCGCTGATACCATTTTCGGTTGCACCGATCACTCGGAGTTAC
>JAQUUS010000083.1:0-5518 GCA_028693775.1 Alphaproteobacteria bacterium
TAACCGTCCTGCTCTGGGACTTCAGCGCCGGGATCATAAGCACCTTGTTTGGCATCGACACTTCGGTCTTTGCGTTGACGGCGCTCTGGTTTTTCACAGCCGCGAAATTCTTCCTGCTCTATGTGGTGCTCACACCCGCCCTCGGCCTCACATGGGCCATGCGAAGCAAGTAAGAACCTGCGCAGTTAACCGTTAGAGAGCTTCGCCGCAGAGGATTTGCCGACGATGGCGATAAGACCGTCGAGAGCCGGATTAACGTTGGGATGCCGGTAAAGAAGCTCATGTCCGACAAGCTTTGCAGCCACAACGACAGGCATTCTGTGTGCCGCCGAATTGTCGATAGCAAAAACCGTATCCGCCTTTTTCCAAAAAGAAACGGCTTGCGCATGGGAACGATAATACCGGGCAACGGCCTTCACCGGATCGACATCGTGCCCCCCCTTGCTCACCCGCAAGGCGACGCGTTTTGGAGAAAGTTCCGGAAGGCCGAGAGAACAATAAACAAGGCCGACCCCATATCCGTTTTTCTTCGCCAGATCGACAGCCTCTTCGTACTTGCTCGTCGAACCGACTGTTTCGATAACGAACGTCCTGTTGGAGCGAATGCAATCCAGAACTTCTGCATCGATCTGATCGGCCGCCATTTTGTTGACCTCATCCAGCTTCATATCGGGATGCTCCGGACGCAGTTTTCTTGTCCTGTCATCGGCATTGAGCGCGACAAGATCGACCAGCCTGAGCTGCGAAATGAATTCTTCCGTAAACGTGGTTTTGCCCGCACCGTTCGGTCCAGCGATAATCCACATCCAATTCGGAGTTCCGCAAGGAACGGGAGTCCGCACCCTCAACGGCGCCGGACTGATCGGCAAATGTTCGCCCAAAACATAACGAACCTCGCCGTCCGATACGACCGGAGTCCGAAGCCCCATCTTGTCGTTTGTCCGAGCCGCGCGCTTTCCGGCCTCAGCCGCCGCGTTTTCAACCAATCTCAGCAAGGCCCTTTGATCTTTAAACGTATTGTTTGCATAAAACGACAACATCGAAGCCTCGCTTTCTCGAAATAAGGTTCAATATAAATCCGGGCCATGAAGCCAAGCGCGCATCCGCAAATTTAAGCAAAATGCTTCCGCGAAGTACAGCTTTTAGAATACACCTAAAGTAAATTGCAGGCCTTCAAAGCCTTGGCTTGCCGCTTCGCAAGTGCAGCAACGTCAAAATCTTTAACGACTTCCTGAAAAGTACGATACCAGTTGATCTTCGCATTGAGCCGCAAAAAAACAGCCCCGAGCCCGATAGCAGCCCTGTCCATAAAAACAAATTCGCGCGGAACCGTCACGCCGCCCAGCTTGCGCAGTTCGGCATGCACCTTGTTGGCTGTTTCGCGGCCATAAAGCCCCGTGTTTGTCTCATCGATAGGCCGCGTCTTGTCTTCCATAAGCGGCGCATAGATAAACTTCGCCCAAATGTTCAGCGCCTCGACAAGTTTTTTGCTCGGCTTCGAAAAGCCCCAAATCCTGTAGGCCTCCACAGCTTCGTCTTCGCGCCCCTCCCGGATAGCCTCATAAAGCATCAAAACGCCCTTCACGAGTTCCGGCCTGAAAACCCGCACGCATCCGAAATCGAGCAAATGAATGCCGTTGTCTTTCCTCACGGTATAATTCCCCATGTGCGGATCGCCGTGAATAACGCCGTATTCATAAAACGGCGTGTACCAGGCGCGGAACATATTGATGGCAACGGCATTGCGCACAGCCAAAGAGCCGTTATCGGCAATCTCGGCCAGCCGTTTCCCCTCCAGCCGCTCCATGGTCAACAAGCGATCCGTAGAAAGAGCTTCAATGGGTTCAGGTATATAAATGCCTTCGGTCCGCGCATGCATCATGCGGTAGAGTCGCATATGCCGCGCTTCGCGAATGTAATCGAGCTCTTCGTGCAAACGTTCCGAAACTTCCTTCTGCACCTCTTTCGTCGAAACGGCGCGGTCGTAGTGTTCAAAAACGGCCATGACCATCTTGAGCTGCCGCAAATCGGCCTCGACTGCGGATTGCATATCGGGATACTGAAGCTTGCAAACCAGCTGCCGCTCGTCACGCCCGACCGCCCTGTGCACCTGTCCCAAAGAGGCCGCCGCACACGCCTCATGCTCAAACGATCTGAACCTGCTCTCCCAATCCGGCCCCAGTTCCGCAGTCATGCGCCTTCTCACAAAAGGCCACCCCATCGGCGGAGCATCGGACTGCAACTGAGCCAACTCGACGGCATATTCCTTGGGAACCACATCGGGTATCGACGAAAGGATCTGCGCGACTTTCATCAAAGGCCCCTTAAGCCCTCCCAACGCAAGCCGAAGCCTCTCAGCCTGTTTCTTGCGATCGGCAGACAAGCCTAGAATCTTGCGCCCGGCCGCGTGCGCGCCGAACCCCGCCATAGAAGCCGAAACCTTGGCGTAACGCGACATGCGTTTGGAAAGAGAGGATTTTTTGTCTTTCATGCCCCCAGATATGGGCATGAATTCGATAATTTGACTAGTCCCAATATTTCGCGTTATTCTATACAGATTGGCCGGAGATATTCCATGCAAAGATTCTCAATGACCCCAGAACAACGCGAAGCCCTGAGGCCATACAACCGTGCTTTTCAAATAGCCGTTGCCGAAATAGCGAACCGCAAAATGGGAATCGCCCAGAACATGCCGCAAGGCATTTTCAAATACGAAGGCGGCGTATTGGTCAACCAGAAAGAAATTGTCATATACGCAGAAATCGTCCGCGAAGATTCCCTGCGACGTCATCAGGAGATAGAGAGCAACGACCCGACTCCGGAAGAAAACGCCACAGCAGAAGCCATCACGGAACTGTCGGAAGCCTTCGAAAAAAGCGGCATCAGCACCCTTCTGCCGTTCTTGCCGAAAGCACATATATTTATGGGCGACCCATTGCGCCGCCTGTTCGATCTGAACAGGTAAAGGCCAGCCGTTTCTTCGGGTTTCCTTGGTTAATTCCCCCAAAAACCACCCGCCGACAGGCCTGAATCTGCCCCCCTTGCAGGCATTCGAAAGTATTATTCTTCCCACGCACAAACAGACAAGCTGATATAGTGCCGCACATTGGAAAACAGCCGTTATATTTTATATATTTTTAAGAACAGGGTTTTTGAAAAATGAAAGAATTTGTTCTTTCGGATGAGTTACGCGAACAACTGGCGCCCCATCACCGTCTCTTTCAGGCCGCCGTTGCCGCAACAGCCAATCGCAAACGGAACACCGGAGACCCCGTCGCCCGCTGCGCCATCAAATATTGCGGCGGAGTTCGCGTCGAATACAGGCAAATTGTCATCAAACAGGATCATGTCCAGGACGACTGGATCGAAACGCATCGCTATCCCCCGCCGCCGACAGCAGACGAAATCGCCGTTGCTGAATCTATCGAAGAAATTGCTGCGGCATTCGAGGAAAACGGCCCGTCTGTTTTCAAGCCCTATGAGGAAGCAGCCCTCGCCCTTGACGGACCGCCGCTTCGCCACCTGTTCAAGCTGAAAGCGTCGCCCGCTCCATAACGAAGCATCTGTTCGCGCAAATCGACCGGGGAATTCCCGCGCGTCACATCTCCAACGCCGACCCATTCGAAACGCGACACCTCGCCCGGATCGGCGTCGATAACCGGTTTCTCATCGACACCGTATAAATAAACCATGTCATAATGCCAATGCGGCGGCTCGCCTTTTCTGGCGCTGGCCGGAATAGGGTGCGCATCGAAAATCAACGGAACGGGCAATGCCGGATCGTAAAGAGGCGCAGCGTCAAATCCCAATTCTTCGCGCAATTCACGCGACGCCGCCTGCCAAGGCAGTTCCCCCGGATCGACATGCCCACCGGACGAAAAAACCCACCGATTGAGCTTGGTATGATAAACGCGCAAAACGCTATCGGTCGGTCTGTGCCAAACGATCGTGCTGCCGGTCAGATGTCCCGCAAGATTTTTCTTTCTGTCCGAAAGTTCATCATGAGCAGCCAAAAACAGGCGAAAAGCAACGACGCCCTCCGTTTCGCCAAACATATCCGCATAAGCGTCCAGAACAGGATAAAGATGCTGTTTAAGCTTCATCGCCCCGCCCCTGCGCAACAATCCTCGAAAGACCTCCATTCCGGAAGCCACTTCTCAAGGATCGGAAAATAAGCCCACGCGATCTTCGCCTCTCCACCGGGAAGATAAACCGAGACCTCGCGCCGTTCGTATATCACCGGATCCGCAAGGCCGGGAACGGAGTCGGCTTTTTCGTATTCGTCGAGCTTGACGACCTCCGCATCGGAGAGTCCCTCGATAAGCCACCCCTCCACAACGCTATCCACTTTAGGCAAAACATAAGCCCACTTTCCCATGCGTCGTTCATATCCCCGCAGAATCGCAGCGTTTTTCTTGCAAATATGTCCGAGGATTTTAAGCTGTATTGATTCGTCTGCTATCGACCCATAAACGAACAAGGAACTCATGAACGACCTCATCTGGACAGGGTTAATCATTTTGTGCCCACTTTGCATTATTGCAGGTTTCTCGTTTAGCGGAAGCGACTGATTTTCACATATAAATCAACAGCGGATTAACTTGTCCCCGCAAGGATTGCTGAAAAGAAAGAGATTGCTGTATACTGAAAAAACAAGCCGTTTCGGCCGCCTTATTTTCGATAATGACATATAGACCTAGCCGACATGGACGAAAACGCACACACCCCGCAAAACGAAATTGCCGAAACGCGTTCGGCGATGGACCTGCGTCTTGGCGAAATCATAGAGGCCGTGCTGGGTGACGCCCGTATTCGAGAGCTCTTTGAAAAAGCCGGAAAACATCCCGACGAATACAAGGATCGACCCACAGGCGAGCTTGCCCTGAAACCCGGCGTAATCGATGCGGAAACAAAACCCGGTCTTCTCGTAGCACAAGCCGCCGAACGCCCCTATCGGCTTGCAATAAAGATTATCGAAGCAACGGAATGGCCTGTTCCAAAAGGCAAAGAGCTGGCCGACGGCCAAACGCGCGAAGGCTTTGTATCCTATGACGATCCCCTGTTCAAATTTGTAGGATCGAAAAAAGATCCCGAAATTCTTCGCTATGCGCAAGGCATATGGATGGCCGCGCAAATGGTTTACAATCAGGCGATGCCCAACGTTGTGGACAGGGAATTTGGCATCGGATTCCAGGTTGCTGCAAAAGAGCTATACGCCGCAGCCAGCGAAATCATGGGCGACAATGGACACACCGCAGCAGCAAAGAAATTCATGGACGTATCGGCCGCCATGCCCATAACCGGCAAAACGTGTCGTCCCCCTCATCGGGCGATGATCTGGTTGAAATTCGGTCTCAGCCTCGAAAGTCTCAGACATTTGCCCGAAGGATATAATTCCGTAGCCTATAAACAAACGATTGGTCGGCTTGTCGAGCTGACCAAACCTTTCGAAAAGGCGCCGAAAAGGCCCAAAACGTTAACGCCCTTCGACAACGCCCCCCAAATAACGAGCCCCGCC
>JAQUUS010000083.1:5528-7130 GCA_028693775.1 Alphaproteobacteria bacterium
CCCCGCCTCAAAACCTCACACCCCTCGGTAACTGGCGCATAACAGAACATGCTTAAAAATTGAAACCGCGCCCGCGGAAGCATTTGCCATCCACGAAAGTATTTCTTCATGCTATATTCCTTTCCGTAATCAAACCGGCATATTTCAGGAGATTTAGAATGTCGAAATTAGGTATTTTCAAGGAAGCCGCTGTCGAAACTCTTAAAACCAAAAAAACAAATATTCTCTTGGTCGGCCTTGCGACCGCCATTGCCGCCGGCTCCGCAGCCTATGTAGGCACGAACCCCAACCCGGAAATATGGACTCTTGGCTGGACAGCTGTTGCCGCAACGTACTGCGCCGCAAACGAAACCAGAAAGAACTACGCTGCGATAGCAGCGAAACAAGCGGCTCCCGCCTACAACCTCTGATAAAGCTATCATTAGAATTGATTGAGCGTTACAGAAATTCAATCCCTCTTCCGTTTCTACGGAAGAGGGATTTTTTAGCCCCGGTTCTGCCCGCCCAGCTTACTCCGCTTGAGGCTCAGGAACGACATCCCCAACAATCTCATCCTTATTGTCGCAAACGTCGGCATCGCCGTTTTGCTCATCGATAGAGGCAACCGAGACGACCTTCTCATCGCCCGCGACGCGGAAAACGGTCACGCCTTGCGTCCGGCGTCCCGCAATTCGGATATCTTTAACAGGCATCCGAATAATCTGCCCGCCATCCGAAACCAGCATAATCTCGTGCGTATCCTTGACCGGGAAGGTCGCCACAATAAGACCGTTACG
This sequence comes from Alphaproteobacteria bacterium, assembly GCA_028693775.1. Lineage (GTDB taxonomy): Bacteria > Pseudomonadota > Alphaproteobacteria > UBA9219 > UBA9219 > CAIXLI01. Next base: position 6,305 of record JAQUUS010000083.1, read on the forward strand.
CTCGGACATATCCATATTCCATATGCCCTGTCCGCCGCGCCCGGAAACACGATACTCATAAGCGGACGTACGCTTCCCATATCCGCGTTCCGAAACCGTCAGCAAAAATTCTTCGAGCGAAGCAAGCTGCTCGTAGCGCTCGGTCGAAAGAGTAATGCTTTCGGCCGTTTCCTCATCGTCGCCGCTGCCCCCGGTCGAAGGCGTCTCCTCGGTTTCGTCGGCCAAGCGGCGAGCAGCCCCCGCCTGCCTGAGATAAGCGGCCCGTTCTTCCGGCGTGGCCTCGACATGGCGGATAATGGACATCGAAATGAGCGCATCTCCGTCGGCCAGCCTGATGCCGCGAACGCCGACAGAATTACGTCCCGCAAACACGCGGATTTCTCCGACCGCAAAGCGAATAGCCTTGCCAAGCCGTGTGGCAAGCAGAATATCGTCCTGCTCAGTACAGGTATTGACCGAAATAAGATGATCGCCCTCATCGAGCTTCATCGCAATGATTCCGCTCGTACGGACATTGCTGAAATCCGAAAGCTTGTTGCGGCGAACCGTGCCGCCGGTTGTGGCAAAAAGAACGAACAGATCGTCCCAGGCAGCCTCATCCTCCGGCAAATGCAAAACGGTGGTAATAGTCTCGCCCTGCTCGAGCGGCAACAAATTGACAAGCGCCTTCCCGCGCGATTGGGGCGTCCCGAGAGGAAGCTTGTAAACCTTGAGCTTGTAAACGCGCCCCAGCGACGAGAAAAACAGCATGGGCGTGTGCGTACTGGCCACAAAGATGTCGTAAACAAAATCCTCTTCCTTCGTCGCCATGCCCACGCGCCCCTTG
>JAQUUS010000084.1 GCA_028693775.1 Alphaproteobacteria bacterium
GACTCCTTCCGCAAATCGAACCCAAGGCACGCGCCCTCGCCCGCATCCGGGGTCAAAAGGCCGCAAATCATGCGGATGGTCGTGGTCTTGCCGCTGCCGTTAGGCCCCAAAAAGCCGTAGATTTTCCCGCGAGGAACGCGCAGCGATACATTGTCCACAACGGTCTTGTTGCCGTATTTTTTGGTCAGGCCGCGAACGTCGATGGCATACGCCGCCTCGCTCATCGCGCCTCGCGCACAACGTCGACAGGCAAGCCGGGCCTAAGCGCGGGCGAAAACGCATCGGGCATGGCCTCGACGCGAAACACAAGCTTGTCGCGCGACCCGACGCTGTAAATAACCGGCGGCGTATATTCGCTCTGCGAAGCGATATAGCTGATCTTGCCCGCAACGGCCTTGCCGCAGCCGTCGCACCTGATCGAAACCTTGCGCCCCAGCTCAAACCGCGAGAGCTCAGCCTGCGGCACAAAAAACCGAACCTTGACGTTCCCCGGCGGCAACAAGCTCACAACAGGAGCCCCCGCCGCGACATACTCCCCCACAAGGAAATAGGTATCCTCAACGCGCCCCGCCACCGGAGCCTTGGGCGCACTGTCGGCAAGTTGTTTCTTGGTCTGGGTTACCTTCTGCGCGGCCACCTGAAGCCCGGCCTTCGATGTCTCATACGCCGCAAGACGCGCATCGAAATCCGACTTGCTTATAGCCTCGGCAGGCAAAAGCTTCTGTGCGCGCACATATTCCCGCGATGCGTTCGTAAAAATGGCCTCGGCCTGCACAGCCTCGGCCTCTGCCGTGGCCAGCGTCGCGGCAAGCGCCGTCCTGTCGAGCGCAAACAAATCCGCCCCCTCCTCGACCTGCTGCCCGCGAACGACAAAAAGGCTTTCCAAAAGCCCGGCAGTCGTCGGCGCGATATAAACGTATTCGCCCTCGACATAGCCGTTATAAGCCTTGTCCCCGGAATCGCATCCGGCGGCGACAAAAAGGAGGGGCAAAAGAACAAGCCGTTTCATGATGTCACCAAGAATTCCGATACGTTCTTGAAGCCCCAACCGGGTCCGCGGCTAATCCGCCGGCACCTCGAGCTTCAGCCCCCATGCCGTCCCGGTCCGCGAATCCTGCACCGTAATGCCGAGATTGTCGAGCTTATCCCTGATAGCATCCGCGGCGGCATAATCCTTGCGCCCCTTGGCAGCGGCGCGCTCATCCAGCATCGCCGAAACCTGCGCCTCGCTCAGCCCCGCGCGCTCAAGATGCTTGAGGTTCATCGCCTTCAAAAACGCGGCAGGCTCTTCCTGCATCAGCCCGAGCACGGCATAAGCCTCCCGCACATCGGCGCGCATGGCAGCCAAAGCGGTCGCCACAGCGCCCTTGGGTTGCTTTTTATCGGCCATAAGCGTGTTGGCGAACTTGCAAACCGCATACATCTGGCTGATGGCCAGCGACGAATTGAAATCGTCATCCATGGCCGAGATAAAATCGTCCCTCACCGTATGCCCGACCTCGCCGATCCCGCTCAGCGGCTCCGCCGTCGCCGGATGCGCCGCGAGAAAGGCGTCGATATCGTTCAACGTGTTGTAGAAATAATAAAGGCTCTTTTCCGAGAGCAAAAATTCCTTGTCGCTGATGTCCACATCGGCGGAGTAGTGCCGCGAAAGCATCGCGTGCCGAATAACCTCGGCGGAATATTTCTTCAAAGCGTCCTTGATGGTCAGCGTATTGCCGAGCGACTTGCTCATCTTCTGTCCGTCGCGGGTCACAAGGCCGTTGTGCGTCCAGAAACGCGAAAGCGGCTTGCCGGTCAACGCCTCGCTCTGAGCGATTTCGTTTTCGTGATGCGGAAAAACGAGATCCTTGCCGCCGCCATGAATATCGAGCGTCGCGCCGAGATTCTTGAGCGCCATGGCCGAGCATTCGATATGCCAGCCGGGCCTGCCGTTGCCCCACGGAGACTTCCAGAAAACCTCGCCTTCCTTGGCGGACTTCCACAAAGCGAAATCGCGCGGATCGTTCTTGCCCTCTTCCAGATCCTTGCGCACGCCCTCCAGAAGCTGATCCGGGTCCTTGTTCGAAAGCTTGCCATACCCCGGAAAGCTCTTGACCGAAAACCAGACGTCGCCCTTCTTCGAGGCATACGCATGCTTCCTGGCGATCAGCCCCTCGATGAATTCGATAATGTCGCCGATGCACTCGGTCACCTTGGGCTTGCGGTCCGCATCGCGAACGTTGAGCTGCTTCAGGTCCTGCTCCGATTCCACGATCTTCTGCTCGGCGTAGGCAACAGCGTCAACGCCCAGCAACTTGGCGCGCGCGATGATCTTGTCGTCCACGTCGGTATAGTTGCGCACATAAGTGACGTTAAACCCGCGATAGCGCAGGTAGCGCGAGAACATGTCATACACAATGGCCTGCCGCGCATGGCCGATATGGCAATCGTCGTAAACGGTAATGCCGCAGGCATACATCTTGACGTTATTTCCGTCGAGAGGAACAAAATCGTCCTTGGTCTTCGTCGCCGTATTGTAAATCTTCATCGTCAACTTCCCGGTCCATGGCCCCGGCGGGCCGTTTCAGCCTTACGCGCACCCGCAAGGGCGCAGGGCAAACATCATAAAGGATATTGCAGCGGATTCTACGATATTTTGTATCAGATAACGCCGGTTTCCGTGACAATCCTGTCCAAAGGAACGTCGTTGGGCCCCACGGGAATACGCTCGACCTGCTGATACGACCCCGCGATCCCGACGGTCATAACGGGCTTGTTCACGCGCAGCCGCTTGATGGTTCTGTCGTAATAGCCGCCGCCGTAGCCGAGGCGGTTTCGCTGGGCGTCGAAAGCGAGCAAAGGAACGAACAAAACGTCAGGCTCGATTCCGCGCGCCGCCGAAGCAGGCTCGAAAATCCCCAGCGGATTGGCGAGCAACCTGTCGCCCTCGTTGTAGACGCGAAAAATAAGAGGCTTCTTTTTTCCGATAATGACGGGCAAAGCGATGATATGCCCCCGCTCGCGCAACTCATCGTTGAGAACTTCCGGATCGAGCTCGTCGCGCACAGGACTATAGCTGGCGACGACCGCGCCCGCCGGAAGCTCGATATGCCGCAAAAAAACCTCGGCGAGCATCCGGGCATCGTCGTCCATGTCATCCTGATGAAGTGAGCGCTCATGGCGCGCCTCGGCTCTCAGGGCGCGCTTGCGGTCTTGCAGGGAAAGAGATAAATCGTCCGTCATGAAAATCCAAGGTGGAAGGCCCCGCAACGACCGGCGGCTTGAGTTCCTCCGCGGCCTGCATAAGCAGGTGGGCACCATATACCAAGGCCACGGCCAAGGCAGGGACAGCTCCCTAGAGGTCTAATTATCGGCCCCGGGGACAATCTCGCCTATCGAGTCGCACAGGAACCTTCCGAACTCGTTTTACGCCCTGCCTATCTGAGAAGCAAGGTCGCTTACGCGCTCCTTCAAATGATCGACGGCAGCGACGAACAAATCTTCCTGTTTGGTTAACTCAACTGAAGCTCTATTGCGCGCTTCGAGCAATTTATCGGCCAAGGACAGGCAGGTAAGCATCAAATGGCGGGGCTCGGTTTGGTTACCGACATTGCCCGCGACGGATTCCATCTCTTTCTGAACCATCTCGACAACCTTTTCGAGACGGGCTTCTTCGCCGGAACCGCAGTTGATGACATACTCGCGATTATAGAGAGTGATGTCCATTTTGACGGATTTTGTGGGCATCGCAAAACTCCTCAATTGTGCAGAATGCGTTCGACGTGTTCGATCGTATGATCGAGACGAGCTGCGACTTTCTGGGTCGTCGCCAGAATTTCGATTTCGCGCGCGCGCGCCTGCTTGAAGGTATCGTTCTGGCGTTTCAACGCCTGACGCCTGTTGGCGGTGTCGAACGCAAGTTTATCCTCGAGCGCAAAAAGCGCCTCGTCGAGGTTTTCCAGTGCCTGTTTAAGCCGTTCCATGTGCCGCCTCCGAATCTCTTAAGGAAACTTTAATGCCTGAGGCGACTCACGTCAATCGGAGACGCGAATCGATTCGCAAGATATTTACTTGATATCTCTGAGCTTTGACAGCCCGGGTCTCAGAAATGGAGGCCGCGACTCACCGCAGATTGCAAGACGGAGCGGGACGGCGAAGGCGCGACGAGAGTCTGTTCAAGGGTTTTTCAAGGAGCTCTTTGCCCGTATCGGCCCATGAAGCCTTGGACCAATTGCGAAAAGCGGCAACGGTCGCCTCGCCCTCGGCGCGAACGTCGTAAGAAAGATAATCGGTTTTTTCAAGAGCGCGCTCGAGACTGTCGATCACAACGGGCATCGTCGCCGCATTGAATCTCTCCCTGATGCCCCTGAGACGGCGGGTGCTTTCCTCTTCGGTCTGAAGGTGCAACTCCTGCGTAAGCTTGTCGAACCGGCGCTCTCCCGGAGAAACGCCCTCCAATTCGGAACAGGCGAGATACTGCAATTGATAGACGGGGATCGTCGCGCCGAACTCGGTCGGAATGGTCATTTTCTTCATCTTGCCCATAACCGCTTCGCAGCCCTTGGCGGTTGAATATTCCGGCGACGCCCAAGCCGAAAACGCCCCCATCCGGCGCGCAGCGATATAATCGCGCACAATGCGTTTATCGCCGCCGCTATTGAGAAAAGTCCGGATAGCGAACCCGTCGGCCAGCATCTCATTCTCATAGGGGGAGCCGCCGTTAAATATGACATGCCCGCCCTCATGAAGAAGCACCAGATCGTTCACGGCGGGAGTTGCCTTTTTGCCCGTTAAAACGCCATTGGAAAAACGGGACCAGTAAAGGTCGGGCGACACACAAGGCGAAGTCGTAAAAAGAACGGCATGATAAAGACTGTAAGCCCCGGGTATGGTATCGAGCCAACCGCCGAAAACCTTGTCCCCGATCTCGCACGCATAAGGAGACAAAGTGGGATCGGAAAGGCAGAAACCGCTATAATGGGCAAAAGCGTTTTGGGGCGCCGAACAACCGATCGTTTCGCCCAGAGACCGGAACGGCTCGCCATACCACGAGTGCCTCTCGATAGCCGCCTTGTTACGTTCCTCAATCTGGGTTTCCGAAAGAACGGGATCGTTGAAGGCGGTAAACAGGCCTTCGCAAGGAAGCCCTTTGCGGTCGTCAATCGCCACCGTAGCCTTGAGCAAGTCCTGCAGTTCATCCTGAGTGATCGTCATAACGAAACCCTCTTGTCCTGCCCGCGACCCGCGCCCGAAGGCCTCAAAGCCTCGTCCTGCGGCTCAATCTGAAGACGCATCAAATTTCCGTAAGCGGCAATCGTCTTCTCTCCCTCGTCGCGAAGGCCTTCCGATATGAAATCGGCGCGGTCCAGCGCCCGTCCGAGGCAATCGATAACGAACGGAAACGATACTTTTTTAAAAGTCGAATAAACATTGTCCTTAAACGCCAGGAATTCCTCTCTGGAACAATTCCAGAAAGCCTTCCTGAACTCTTCGAACGAAGCTTCTGTCACGCGCCGCCCCGCCATCTCGGTCAAAACGAGGTTCTGCAACTGATACCCGCTCAGAATGGCCGTATAGGAATTCGGAACAGGGCGCTTTTCCAACAAAGCGTCGCACCCCATGGCCGTGGCATACTCGGGCAAAGAGCGCCCCGAAAAAGCCCCCAGCCTCCGCGCATCGATATAAACCCGCACAACGTCCCTGTCTCCGCCGAGTCTCAGAAATTGCGAGATCGCAAACCCGTCGGCCAAAAACTCGCCATCGCCCCCGGACGCGTGGAAAAGGGAGTGGCCGCCCTCATGAAGCTGCCCTATATCCAGAAGGGAAGCGTCTATCCTCGTCTCGCCCAGCGGCGCGCCGGCAAGCAAGGACAATTTGCGCTCAAGCCTCAAATAAGGAGAATCGGGAAACAAAACGGCATAGCAAGAAGACGTAAAAAAGCGCTCGCGGTCCGTAAACCAGTCGCCGAAAATGTTTTGTCCGACTTCGCGCGCATGCTCCGTAAGAAACGAGCCCGGATATTGCAAGCCGCAAAAGTAGGGGCCGATATTGAAAGGCGTCTTCACGAGCGAAAAACTTCCGAGATTGCGCGCCATGGCCACGAAGCCCGGATGCAAATTCGTAGCGGCGGCATCTCTCCTGATTTTTTGACTTTCTGTAAAAACAAAATCGGGATCGACCGAAAAAACCTTTTCGTCCAGCAACTGCCGCCGGTCATCGATCTCAACCGGAACCTCAAGAAGTTTGCACAGTTCGTTTTCGGTCACGATCATAAAGCAGGCCCCTTCCCGCCGAACGGGGCCACCGAACGAGGCTTGCAGGAACCCAGCTGCGCCGCTTCGCTCAAATCGCGGCCTCCGACAAGGCGGTCATAAGCGGCAATCGTCTTTTCGCCTTCCTCGCGCACATCTTCGTCAACGAAGTCCGCCTTCTCCAATGCGCGTTCGAGGAAGGTAATCATGGCGGAGCACGTTGCCATCTGGAAAGTCAGATGAACCCCGTGGGCCCTCGAGTCTCTTTCTTTCGGCCCAAGCAAATACATATCCTGCGTCAGGTTGCCAAAAACATCTTCGGTCATGCGCTGGCCTGAGAATTCGAACATCGCGAGGCTTTGAGCCAGCTCAGCCGGAACGGAAGCCCACAAAGGGGACGGAATATCGCCGTCGTCCAAAACCGCCTCGCACATCGGAGCCGTTGCATAGGCGGGCAAGGAAAAGCCCGAAAAATAAGCAATCCTTCGCGCGTCGATAAAATCCTGAATATTTTCCCTGTCGCCGCCGCGCGCCTTGTACTGCGTCACGGCAAAAGCATCGGCCAGCATTTCACGTTCGATGCCATCGCTCAAAATCAACCCGTGAGCCCCCTCATGAAGAAGAAAAATATCCGTAAAATCGGGTATTTTCTTCGCATCGCGCAGGTCGGCAAAATAGGTCAAAACCTCATCCGCCTGCACAAAGGGGGAATTCGTATAAACGATGGAGAAATAAGCTGTCGAATATTTGTTGGAATACCCCTCCAGCCAGCCTCCGAAAATTTCCTGTCCCTTGTCACGCGCGCATTCCGATAAAGAGATCTTCGCTCCATGAAAAGAGGAGTTCGCCGCGAGCGGCCCGAACGGCGCATTTGCATGAACGTCGCCTCCAT
>JAQUUS010000085.1 GCA_028693775.1 Alphaproteobacteria bacterium
TATCCCCCAAATCTGCTTGTCCATGGTGTCACCTCCCTGCCTTTTATATATATGGGCATTTAATAATATCATCAAGTATAATCGACGCGTTATTCATCAAAATAGTATTATAAACTTATCATTGTGCGGGTTTTTACTCTTTTTTATCATTTTTGTTATATATTCAGGCTATCGACACTAACCATTTTGGCTTATTAGCATGCTTGACCAAAGACAGATACGTGCCGCGCGGGCTTTGTTGGATTGGACGCAAGAAAATCTTGCGGAAAGATCGGGGATTGCGCGCGCGACGATTAAGAATGTCGAAAGCGGTCTTACGCTGCCGAGGCTTGAGACGGCCAATGCGCTTCAATCGGCTTTCGAAGATGCAGGAGTTGAATTTCTTCCGAGCTCCGGCGTTCGGATGAAAGACCGGATGATCGACGTTTTGGAAGGGCCGGATGCTTATCGCCGGTTGCTGGAAGACGTTTTTACCACCGCGCGCGATTACGAGAGCGACGTTATTGTGGCGCCCGCCGCCGCAAGCCGCGCCGATGCGCTGCTGGGCGTCGATTTCGTTAACGATATTATGGAAAAGCGCAGGGAAGCCGGTATTTCTCAGCGGATGCTTGTCTTCAAAAGTGACGTCCCGGATTTGACGCAACCTCTGGAAACGTTCCGGATTATGCCGGATGCGTATTTCTCACCCTACCCTCTTTATGTTTATGGGCCGAAAATCGCGCTTGTGTGCATCGAAGATCCGCAAAAGGTCATTATCATCAACGATGCGCGTTTTGCGGAAGCGACGAAGAAGCTGTTTGAATTCATTTGGGACCGGACGGAGATGCCTTCGTATAAGGATATTAAGAAGAAATAGGCCGATTTCTTTTGTCGCACGCGAGATAGAAGATTCTCATGCCGCGCAGACGCGCGGTTCTGGATTCCGGCTTTCGCCGGGATGACGAAGAAAAACAATCGGAAATCAGGGGGTATATAAGGGATCTTATAATCCGTCGGTTTACCATATGGTGCGAATCTGTGCGATGCCTATTCCCTTATCTTCAAAGATGCTTTATTCAGGACACACATATTCTTGCCCAGCGATTCCATGTCCTTACTTGCTCAAAAATATCTTCCTTATGCGGCCGCTGCTGCCGTTGTCCTTGCCGTTGTCCTTATTCTCGGCCTGAATATGGGCGTTTCGGCGCAAACGCTTGCGTTTGTCGTTCTTGGCGGCGCGTGCGGGGGGCTTGCTTGTTCGACGGTTGTTTTCGCCCGGCATCTTGCCAAAAGAGATGGCGAAGCAATAAAAATGCAGCAGCTTGCGGAACGTTTTCAAAGCATTGTGCGCTCGGCCCCCGATTCCTATTGCTTGTTCACGACCCAAGGTATTTTGCGCGAGGCGCCTCGGGCTGCGGCGATGTTGGGCGTCGAAAAAGTTTCGCATTTCGAAGACCTTGTTTCCGCTCTTAAAGATCCCGAAGAGTTTGTTTCGGCGTTCCGTAAGATGCAGATGATGGGCGAAGGCTTTTCGATGGCCGTTGTGGGCGCAAAATCGGATGCGCCGTTTCAGGTTGTCGGCGCCCGGCTGAGAATTGGCAAGGACCTTCCTGAATTGTTTGATATTCTTTGGTTCTCAAACGGCGCTTCTGCGCCTGCTGTTATGCCGGTGGTTCAAAGCGCGCTTCTTACGAAGCCGGATGCCGTGGTTGAGCGGGTTCAAATTATTTATGACGGCCTGCCCTTCCAGATGTGGGTGCGCGACGCAGACCTGAACATTATTCGTTGCAATCAGGCGTATGCCAAAAGCCTCGATCTGACGGTCGACGATGTGTTGAAGACGCAGCATGAGCTTGCGTCGGCTACGGCTATGGGGGGCAGCGGACGCGCTTTGGCGTCGCAGGCCATGGAAACGGGTGTGGCTCAGACCGAGCGACGCCATGTTGTCGTGAGTGGGAAAAGGCAGCTTTTAGAGATTACGGAAACGCCCTTTGAAGCCAATGGCATCAAGGGCATTTATGGCTATGCCGTGAACGTAACGGCGGAAGAAGAGAAAGACGCCGAAGTTGAGCGGCATGCAGCGTCCCAGCGCGAGGTTTTGGAGCGCCTTGGCAGCGCGATTGCCATTTATGGGCCAGATACGCGGTTGGAATTTTACAACAGCGCCTATGTCAAGTTGTGGCAGTCTGACGAGGCGTTTTTGGACAACAAGCCGACTTTTAGCGAGATTATCGAAGATCAGCGCGCGCGGCGCGTCGCTCCGGAACAAGCCGATTTTCAACGCTATAAGCGCGAGCGGTGCGCCCTGTTCACATCCCTTCTTGAAGCGCACGAAGATCTTATGTGTTTGCCCGACGGGACGACGTTGCGAGTCCTTGTTTCGCCGCATCCAATGGGCGGGTTGATTTTTGTTCACGAAGACGTGACGGATAAGTTGGCGCTTGAATCCTCGTATAACACCCTGATTGCTGTTCAGCGCGAGACGCTCGATAATCTGGCCGAGGGAATTGTGGTTTTTGGGCCGGACGGTAAGGCGAGCCTTTATAATCCGGCGCTTTCAAAGATGTGGGGATTGCCGGACGACTATCTTTCCTCGCATCCGCACGTTACGGATATTCTCGATCATACGCAGGATTTGCATTCCTTTGACGGCGATTGGGAGGAGTATAAGAAGAAGGCGACGTCCTATACGCTCGATCGTAATCCGCGCAAGGGACGACAGAATTTGACCAATGGGACGGTTCTTGATTATGTTGCCGTGCCGTTGCCGGACGGGGCCGTTTTGAATAGCTATCTCGATGTGACCGACTCGATCAAGGCCGAGCGTGCGCTTCGCGCCAGCAATATGGCTTTGGCGGCGGCGGACAGGTTGAAATCGGAATTTGTAGCGAACGTCTCCTATCAGCTTCGCACGCCAATCAATACGATCATGGGGTTCTCGGAAATTCTGACGAACCAGTATTTCGGGTCGTTGAACGACCGCCAGATGGAATATGCCCGCACCATTATGGAAGCGAGCAAGAAGCTGCTTTTGCTTATCAACGACGTGCTTGATCTTGCGACGATTGAGGCGGGCCGCATGGCCATCGAGCGGTCCTTGGTTTCCGTCGCGGATCTTTTGAACGTTTCGAAGCAGATGACGGCGGAGTGGGCGCGGCAGCAGTCTTTGGAGATTCTTATTGATTGTCCGACGTCTATCGGCAAGTTTGAGGTCGATCAGCATCGCATGAAGCAGGTTCTATTCAACCTCATCAGCAACGCCATTAAATATACCCCTGCGGGCGGACGCATTACGCTTGAGGCGCGCAACACGGGCGACTGGGTCGTTTTGACGGTCGCGGACACGGGCATCGGCATTCCGGAATCCGATATGGATCGCGTTGTCGGCAAGTTTGAGCGCACGAATGCGCATTTGAAGCAGTCGGGCGTCGGGCTGGGGCTAAGCTTGGTCAAGAGCTTTATCGAGCTTCATGGCGGGCGTATTGAAATTGCGAGCGTTCCGCATCAAGGCACGCGGGTGACGTGTTACATTCCCGTTCGCGCACCGGAGCAAGAGGCGAATGCCGCTTGAGATCCTCCCCCTGCCCGATTTGGAGGCGACGCGGGCTTTGGCGCGGCGCTTTGCGGGCGAGCTTAAAATTGGCGATCTTGTTTTTCTGGAAGGGCCGCTTGGCGCGGGGAAGACGGAATTTGCGCGGGCTTTGCTGAAAGAATTGGGCGTTGAGGGGGATATTCCGAGCCCTACTTATACCCTTGTGCAAACCTATGAAACGTCTCGGCTTATCGTTTCCCATTTCGATCTTTATCGGTTGAAGGCTCCGGACGAGTTGGATGAGCTGGGGTGGGAGGATGCTCTGGCGGAGGGGGCGGCCCTGATTGAATGGCCGGAAAAGGCGGGGGGGCGCCTTCCCTTGCCTACGCTTTCTTTGACTTTTGGTTTGGAGGAAGAGGGGCGGAGGTTTTGTAGCGTTGGGGGCTCGCCTTACTAAGTGCGGCGGGAGACTCTCTTGCCGCGCAGACGCGCGGCTTACTGGATTCCGGCGTGCGCCGGAATGACGATTGTTTATAAGTTACTTCTTGGTTAATAATGCATTAATATCAAGTGGATGCGGGGCGTTGTTCACTTTTCAAATTGCTTTCATCGAAGATTAACGGTACTATGGGATATATATTAGAGGCTTATTTTCAGGGGGATATTTATGGTTGAGGCAAGCCCGCCGACTGGCGCTCCGGTAAATGTTGATCCTGCGAAGGAAACAAAGAATCCTGGCGATAATACCGTGCAGACGAAGCTTTTTGGGCAAACGACGCTCACGGGAAGCACTGTTTATTCTCCTGAGAATAAAGACACTAAGAGCGAGCCTCCGAAAGGGTATGGGACAAAGTTTTACGATGAGCTCGATCGGAGAGAGGCCGAAAAGAATAAAAATCTGCGTCGAGGTGAAGAAGAGAAGCCGACAGATAACTCGGACATGAATTTTCAGCTTACCATCGATGGCCTTCAGCAATACAATGAATTTAAGAAGAAAATCGCGGATGGCGATCCGGAAGCGCTGAAAACCCTTGCGGCCCTGAGCGAGCTGAAAAAGCCGCAGAAATCCGATGCTACCTCTGCCGGGCCGACTATTACGAAGCAGCAGATGCTCGATATTCTAGTTGCCGAGAAGAAAGACGGCAATAATGTTAAGCTTGGAGACCTTCTTACAAAAAAGTATGGCATCACAGATCCGGAAGCCGTCACCGAAGGGCGGTGTTTTTTCTGGGTAAGCCGTTACATGAACCGGGAAGGCAAGTACGAAGAGCAGTATGAGCTTCCCGAAGGCGTTTTGAACAGGCTTGGCGTTGAGCACTACGATCCGAGGCAAACGCCTTCTGGCAACGTGGGCCAGTTTGAGCACAAACGCTGGTGGGGTTTGATTAATAAGAATACCTTGAACGAGGTTATTCGGGATAAGCAGAACTTTCTTCCTTATAAAGACGATTTTTACGCGCTGAATAAGTCCAGAGAAGGCGATTATCGGTATTTCGATCAGGAGACGATTTACATTGCCGTGGGAAGAAAAACGCCAAGCAATCCTTTGGGGTTGCCAGTCGTTGGCTTTCGTCCGGCTCAAGTCGATCAGGCGACGGGCACTGTCATTGAAAAGGCTCAGTATTCCTTTCATGGATTGAAATTCAGCGACAAGAATCCGGAGCGCACGGCAGATTCTCGAAAGGCCATAGAGCTTGGGCTGGATCTATTTATTCTTTCGCATGGGAATGACCCCGCGCAACTGAAAAGGTTCGATTTGGGTGGGACGGATACGAAATTCCACCATGAGTTTGCCAAGGCTGCTATGGATTATAAAAATGCCGGACAGTTGCCGGATGATTTCAAGTTATATGTTGGCGGCTCGAAATTTGTTTATCAGGGCGATGTGGATCCAATTAACAAAAAGAAGGCGGGGCCGCAGGGGAGAACATACAGGCACGGGCCGCCTATCTAATATTTACCATGTTTATCAAGCCATTCATGGTGCGTTGCACCATGAATTTGGAACTATATTTCTTCCTTGGGCCTTGCCAAGACGCTTTCTTGTGATTAAGCTTCCTTGAAAATTGGTGATGTGTTCATGGGCTTCAAAATGCTCGCACACCGTTTTTTCGGGAACTAATTACCCGTACCCTTACGCACTACACATATAAAGGCGTTCTAATGCCAGCACAGTCTCACGCAAAGGGTCATCGGTCGGATAGACTGGGATCCAGAATAAATTCTTTGCAGGACGAAATCGACGATTTGATTGAGGAATGGGGGAAGGAGCGCGACTCGCTGATCCCTATTCTTCAGGAAATCCAACGCCGTCATGCCGTTATCAGCAGCTATGCGATGCAGTGCGTCGCGGACGGCCTTGGGATCAGCCCGGCGGAAGTTTATGGCGTCGTGAGCTTCTATTCGTTCTTAAACGAAAAGTATCATGGCCGTTTTGTCATACGCCTGTGCCGCACGATCAGCTGCGATATGGCGAACAAGGACGCCGTGGCGCGCCAGCTTCAAAACGATCTGGGCATTACTTTCGGCGAAACTACGCCGGACGGGAAGTTTTCTTTGGAATGGGCGAACTGCCTTGGCATGTGCGATCAAGGGCCGGGCATTTTGGTGAATGAGCAGGTCTTTTCGCGCGTGACGCCCGAAATGGTGCACGAAATTATTGAGGCCTGTGAGAAAATCTATGAAAACGCGCCGCATATCAGCAGCAGCAGAAAGAATAACTCCCATGCAAAATAGCATTTCTCTGGCAAAGGTGGAGCCAGAGTCGGGCCTTAAAGCCGCTCTGGCGCAGGAACCTCAAGACGTCGTCGAAACCGTCACCGTCTCTAGCCTTCGCGGGCGGGGCGGCGCGGGATTCCCCACGGGGCTTAAGTGGCGGTTGGCCGCGCAAGCTCCGGGCGAGAACAAGGTTATTATTTGCAATGCCGACGAAGGCGAACCCGGCACGTTTAAGGATCGTTTGATCCTTTCCGAGTGGGCCGATCTTGTTTTCGAGGGCATGATTATCGCCGGGTATGCCGTCGGGGCTGAGCTTGGCGTTATTTATCTGCGCGGCGAATACGCCTATCTTCGCCAGCCGTTGGAAGATCGGTTAGAAGAACGTCGCAAGACGGGGATGTTGGGGAACAACGTTCACGGCAAGAAGGGCTTTAAATTCGATATTCATATTCACATAGGCTGCGGTGCCTATGTTTGCGGCGAGGAGTCGGCTTTGATCGAGTCGCTCGAAGGCAAGCGCGGCGAACCTCGCAACCGTCCCCCCTTCCCTGTTTCCGAAGGGTTGCACGGGTTGCCGACGGTGGTAAACAACGTCGAGACGCTGGCATGGGTCGCGGCGATATTTGCGTTCGGGCCGGAGTGGTTCAAGAGCGTGGGCACGGAGAAATCGTCTGGCTTCAAGCTTTTGAGCATCTCAGGCGACGTCGAAAGGCCGGGCGTTTATGAGTTCCCCATGGGGACGAAGATCAGCGCCATTCTGGAGGCGGCAGGTGCGGTAAATCCGAAGGCGGCCGTTATCGGCGGCGCGTCGGGGATTCTCGTTCCGGCCAAGGACTTTAAGCGGGCGGTTTGCTTTGAAGACGTCGCCACAG
>JAQUUS010000086.1 GCA_028693775.1 Alphaproteobacteria bacterium
GGAGTTCAAAATCTCCATTTCTTTCGATCAAAAAGCTCGCACCGTTACCGTTTCATACAACGGAATCGGCATGACCCGCGACGAACTTATCGAAAATCTAGGGACCATCGCTCGCTCCGGGACGTCCGCTTTCCTTGAGCAGTTCAAGGACAAAAAACCCGATATTACCCAGATCGGACAGTTCGGCGTCGGTTTCTATGCCTCTTTTATGGTCGCTGAGACTGTCGAGGTTCGCTCGCGCAAGGCCGGGTCCGACGAAAGCTGGTCGTGGACGTCTGCGGGACAGGGCGAGTTTTCGGTTGAGGAAGGCGACAAGGATTCCCGCGGGACAGAGGTCGTTATTTATCTCAAACAGGGCGAAGACGAATTTTTGAACGCAGAGCGGTTGCGCGCCATCGTTTCGAAATATTCCGATCATATCGCCATTCCCATTTTCCTGAACGATGAAGACACGCCGGCCAATCGCGCGAGCGCTTTGTGGATGCGGCCGAAAAACGAGATTTCCGACGAGCAGTATAAAGAGTTCTATCATCATGTCGCTCACGCCTACGACGAAGCCGCTTTGACCCTTCATTGGCGCGCAGAGGGTCGTATCGAATATACCGGGCTTTTGTTCGTTCCGGGGATGCGGCCTTTCGATCTGTTCGATCCAAAGCGCAGCCATGGCGTCAAGCTTTATGTCAAGCGCGTGTTCATTACCGATCAGGCCGAGGGCCTTGTGCCTCCATGGCTGCGATTCCTTCGCGGCGTTGTGGACAGCGAGGATTTGCCGCTCAATATCAGCCGCGAGATGCTTCAGAACAATCCGATGCTCGCCAAGATCCGGCAGGGCATTAAGCGTCGCGTTCTTTCCGATCTCAAAAAATATGCCGCCGATAACGTCGAGGGCTATGCCAAGCTTTGGGACAATTTCGGCGCCGTTTTGAAAGAAGGCCTTTACGAGGATATCGATCACAGGGGCGATATTGCTGAGCTCGTGCGTTGCCGCTCGACGGCAGGCGAGGGGCTGGTTTCGCTCTCCGACTACGTTTCGCGCATGAAGGAAGGGCAGAAGTCCATCTTCTATATCTGCGGCGAAAGCGCAGAGAAGCTTGCGCGCAGCCCGCATCTGGAAGGGTTCAAGTCGAAGGGGGTCGAGGTTCTTTTGCTCACCGAGACTGTCGACGATTTTTGGCCCGGCGCGCTCGGCGAATATCAGGGCAAGGATTTCAAGTCCGTGACTCGCGCGGGCGAGGATCTGGGCAAGATTTCGGGGGCGGATGCCAAGGATGCGGATGACGACGCCAAAAAGAAAAAGAAGGCCGAGGCTCCTTCGGATTTGATCGCTCTCATCAAGCTCACGCTCGGCGATGCCGTGAAGGATGTGCGCGCGTCGGAAAAGCTGACGTCAAGCCCCGTTTGCCTGACCGCCGACGAAGGCGATATCGACATTCATCTCGAGCGTTTCCTCAAGCAGCACAACCAGATCCGCACGCCCAGCAAGCGCATTCTCGAAATCAATGCGTCGCATCCGCTTATCGAGCAGATGGCCAGACGCGCCATGGACAAGGGCGCGGCGGACGATCTGAAAGACTTCGCCTGGCTGTTGTTCGATCAGGCGCGGCTTCTGGACGGCGATACGCTGGCCGATCCTGCCGCGTTCAGCGACAGGCTGTCGGAGGTTCTTAAAAAGGCGCTGGGGGCCTAGGCTTCGTGCGGACGCCGGGGATTATTCGCTGACAAGCGGGGTTTCCAGCGTTTTCCACGGGCCCTCGAACTCTTTCATGTATTGGGGAATGCACAGGAAGTTCTCTTGAACGGGGATGTAGGAGTAACCCCTTTCGAAGAGATATTTCCGGATTCTTTCCTTGTCGATTTTCATGACTTCGATGAAGAGGACGGGCTGGCATTGCGTGATGATTTTTTCGGCGCCCGCCAGAACTTCCATTTCCATGCCTTCGACGTCGATTTTGATGAGATTTACCGACAGGCCCTGAAGCGAGTCCAGCGAGATTGTGGAGACGCGTTCGACTCGCTCCGGGTCGTGTCCGCGCTCTTGCGACAAGACTTCCTTTTGTTCCGCGCCGAATTCGATGCTTCCGAAGTTGAGCGCTTTGGTGTAGTCGAACTGCGGCACTTCGATGCTTCCGCAGGCGTCGCTGACCGCCATGTTGAAGGCGTGGATGTTTTCGATCGAGTTCAGCGCGATGCTTCCGCAAAACATGTTGTACAGAATTCGTTGCGCTTCGAAGGCGTAGACCTTGCCTTTTTCTCCGACATATCTCGACATCGCCAGCGAAAACGCTCCGAAATTCGCCCCGACGTCGAAGAAGACGCGATCGTTTTTGAAAATCCGGATGACGTGCGAAAGGAGTACGATTTCGAAGTGGTCCGGCGACTGGCCTGTTTTGAACAATGTGTTCGTTTGGTTTTTGTCGTTTTTGTTGACGATCATCTGACCATAAACTGTGGGAACAACGACGCTGTAGGGGAGCGGCTTGGTCATGGACTGCCTTTGCTAAAAATGGAGTTTCGATTTCGGAAGAAGAAAACGGCGATTTATTAGATATTTCATATTTTTGTATGAAAGAGCCTCTCCGGCTTGTCAAGCCGGACGGGCTTTTTGATTCTGGCCTGTTTTGCAACTTTTACGTCGTTCGGGACGGGGCGGCGGGGCTTCAGACTTTGTTAGCCTTGTTGGCGTAAACTTCCTTTCGGCCTCGAGAGGGGCTCTAAGGAGTTGAATTGTGGGTGCCTTTTATTCTTTCATAAAAGGATGCAGACGCACATGCCTTGCGGCAGGCGCCGTTGGGGTGGCGTGTTCGTTTGTGTCTTTTTCGGCCATTGCCGATGAGTTGTTCGATCTCGACATTGGAACATGGACGTCGACTCAGACTTACGATGCCAATCTTGCGCGGAAGCTTGTGCCTGAAAAGCCGTCTTCCAGTCAATCGGACGTCAAGCTCCCGAATCAGGGACGGGAGTCGCCCGCCGAGCCCCTGGCTGCGCCGGAGCGAACCTCTTTGCGCGACCCTTCTCCGCCTCCTCCGTTGTTCAAGACTCCTCCCATGCCGAGTTTGAACAAGCAATACACGCTTGAGGTCGGGACGACGCAAGACGATGGGGAGAAAAACAAGCTGCTTCTTCTTGCCCCGGGAAACCTTTCGTCTGTCGGTCCTCCCGACAAGGACTGGCGCCCGTTGACGGAACGCTTGAATATTACGTCTCCGAAGGCCGAGGACGGAGTTCAGGATCATCCGCTGAACGTTCGCATGACTTATCTTCCTTCCCGCGCCGTTGTGCCGACGCCCAGCGTTCAGGGCGAGTCTGCCGTCAAGCGGGGGCATGAGTTGCTAAGAAAACTCGCTGCGCAAAAAAAGAGGCCAAAACCCAAGACGCGCGAAGAGGAAGAGGCTTGCAAGGCTCTCGACGCTTACAAGCAGCGGCAACTCGATGCGCTTCAGGGCGACAGGGAGACCTTGAAGGCTTTGCAGGAGGCTATTCGTTCGCTCGGCTTGACCAAGGAGCTCGAATTTATAACGGAGCAGGGGAGCACATTGAGTTCGTCTTCAGGCGGAGTTTCCGTTTCGCTTCCCGTCACGGGAGGCCATGAGACAAAGATGACTCCGGCCTCGCAGTAACCCCGAATGCTGGTTCTTTTGTTTGCGGGCGGCGTCGGTTCCGGCGGCGATTATGCCGTTGCGGCGAAGGGATCCCTGTTTTTGGGCGTTCCTTCCGCTGTGAGGCCTTGACGCAGATAGGCAACGACAATCGCAGACGGAGACTGGTTGATAATCTGACCGTTCATTGCGATGTATTGCGTGATGAAGCCTGCCGTCGGGTCCTGAATGACTTGCGGGTTGCGAAGCGGCGATGCAACTGTCGCCGATGCAGACGAGCTCTGCTCAGCGGAGGTCGCGGCCGGATATGTGCTCACGCCGGAAGAGGCTCCCGGCGACGAACCGACTGTGTCGATGACTCCAGCCATTGCATTATCCTTTTTCGGACGAGCTTACAGAAAGAGGAACGGTACACCCCAATATCCCTTTGGAGTCTATCTATGCGGGTTTTGTTTGGCAAGAGAAAAATGCTGGGTTGCAAAAAAATATGAGTGCTCCTGTGTGGTGTGCGTCGACATTTCGGGGGACCGTTATTTCGATGCACTCAAAATCGAAAAACGTTTCGCTTTCGAAAATTAAGTTTCGGGTAATCTTTGGATGCCTATGATACTTCACCAAGATTGACATAAAATGGCCGGATCTGTAGAAAAACGGCAAGGAATTTTTTTGTCATTCTTGAAAATTTTATTTCGATGATCGAGGGGAGACTCCCATGAAGAAAAAGCTCAGGATCGTTGTTGCTTTCTTGGCTCTTTCGGGACTTGTTTCTGTTTATCCAACCGCGGCGCGCGCCGATCTTGTTTCTCTCGAAGCCATGGTTGGAGCGATTTTTATCGTTCTCACCCAGATGTACGAACGCATCGCCTATATCGCCGGGGACATCGGCGATATTTCCGACGACGTCAGTAGCATCGCCACTACCGTTGTAAGCGGCGGCGGCGGCGGGGGCGGCGGAAGCAGCGCCAGCGTGTACGAAGAATTGCTTCGCCACATTCTTCATGCCATCACCGGCAGCGTTTCGGACGAAATAAACACGTCCGGCTACAACACCAATTATATTCTCGCCGGTCCGAGGGGCTCCGATGTGCAGCCGGCCAGCGCATCGTTCAACATTCTCGCTCTGACGGGCGGCTATCGTCCCGCCTTCAGGGAAGTTTCGAACTCCCAGCTTGGAAATGCCGCGAACACCGAACCTTACAGCGATATTTATGGTTTGGACGGCTTCATTGGCGAAGATTCGCCCTATTTCGA
Organism: Alphaproteobacteria bacterium; assembly: GCA_028693775.1. Classification (GTDB taxonomy): domain Bacteria; phylum Pseudomonadota; class Alphaproteobacteria; order UBA9219; family UBA9219; genus CAIXLI01. Next base: position 4,851 of record JAQUUS010000086.1, read on the forward strand.
TATCTATGCCTACAACACCAATTCGTTGCTTCAAAACTCGTTGCTTGGGCCCAGCGGCACGGGCTTGAGGAATCTCACCACCGTTTCGACCGGCTCGACCATGGGCGCCGTTTTGTCCATGCCTTTGACAAGCAGCGGCGGAGTGTCTTCGGCCAATAACGCTCTGGTCGATCTCGAGGGCGCGGCGTCCCGTTCGACCCTTGTCGGGCAGCTTCGGACAGGTCACAAGCCCGATACGTCTTATGTGTCTTCGTTGATGTCGAGCATTTCGACCATTATCGGATCGTCCTCGTTCCAGTCGACCCCGACCATCAGAAACGATCCTTCGCGCGCTTTTGACTTCAAATGTAACGTCGGGTTCCAGCCCGCCTGGTCCGATGAGTATGACGACGAAAGCAAGATCGTTCGCGTCGCAAATTCGGAATGCTCCAAGGGCCGGGAAAAGAACTTCCGCAAGGACCGGTCGCTCGAGGCTCTTCTTGGGCCGTTGCAGTATGCGGCGCCGCCCGATATGGCCGATCCCAAGGATCCAACTTCGACGACGCCTCTTTATACGCCTTTCGGTTTCGGAGACGGCGGGGCTTACGACGATTTTATTCCGATCGTCGCGGCGGCCAACTTCTGCATGAACATCGCTTACACGGCTTATCCGAAAGTCCCGGCGGTTAACGATCAGACAAGGCTTCAAACGCTTTTCCAGCTTGCCTATCGTGAATCCATCGATGGCCGAGTCGTTGCGAACTGCTGGCGTTTCTTCGAGGAACGCGTGCAGTACGGATCCAGCTCTTCGGGATCGGCAACGACTGCTGCCGCGAGCTTTTCGGCCCGTCACGATCAGCAGGTGGCGCGCTGCCTCGACGATTACAACAAGCACATCATCAGCGAGGCTGCTTATACCGATTGCCGCGAAAACGGTCGCAGCACTCTGAAGGCACGCGCCGATGTCGCTTACCGCATGAATTCGCCGACCTACATCCATTATCTGAATACCCTCGGCGTGGCGACGCGCGAGCTTATCCTGGCTCAGGCCATGGGCGAGCCCGAGCGTTTTGAGCAGAATCTTTTGCTCGAACGCCAGATCATGACGCAGGCTCTCGGAGTTATCGATCGTCGCCCGCTCGGCAAGGATACCGACAAGTCTTCGCTCAACGTCGTTGACGGCGACTAGGGACGTTTCGCTTGGGATGCCCTTGTGGGCCGGTGCTTTGCGCCGCGCCCTGGGGTGCTGCACCGCATATAATTGTTGGGAAAATCCGTTTGCAGGCCGGGAGGGGACTCTTCAGGGTTAACCGGGGGGCTGTTTTTCACTTTTTCCTAATAATTTAATGCCAGTATCCCGTTTCGATCTTCGAATACAGGGCTTCACTGCGCTTCGAAAAGCCTCTATATATGCCTTGCCCTTCGTAAGGCGGTTTTAGGCGGATGTGGCGTACTTTTGATTTTATGAGGATAAGAAAATGGCTGAAGACTCCGAAAAGTCGCGGATGCAATCCTTGCTCGTAGCTTTTCGTCAACTCGGATTGCCTTTGTTGCAGGCGGCCACCGAAGCCCAGAGCAAACAAGAAGATGCGGCTGAGGGGCTGAGCTCTGAGGTTTTGACTCCTCTCATCGATAGCACCGTTATGCTGAGCTCGAAGCTCGCAAAGGAAATCGGCGCTAGCGAAGATCAGGTTGACGCCTGGGTCAGATGGGCTTTGGCCGGTGCGGCCGCTCAGGTTGTCGGCGCGTCTTACAAGATGGCGGGCCGCGTGCTTTCGGAGCAAGAGGCGGATCAGATCATCTCGATCGCCAACGAGCTGCAAAGCAAGTTCAAGGCTCAAATTCCTGCAGGGCAGGAAAATCTTCCGAACACCGTCGCGACGTTCCGCGCCAAGATGCTCGAGGCGATGATTCCCGTTGTCGGCGCTGTGGCTCAATATTCGTTCGGACGCTCGGAGCATGCTCTTTTGGCGGAAGTCGCCGAGCGGCTCGTTCGTACTGCCGATCAGGTCACGCGGTCGTTGGCTCCGACGGGCGCGTCACCGGAAGAATGGCGTCTTTTGAGCTGGCATGTGCTCAAGGCTGCGGGCGAGATTTATATGGAATCCCATTTTGCCGAAGCCGACAGGCTTCTTTATATGCCCGCCGAAGAACGCTCGGCTTACATTGCGGAGCACGGAC